>NZ_FNNG01000004.1 GCF_900106765.1 Tepidimicrobium xylanilyticum | reverse complement strand
TAGCTACATTACAGAACCTGTATTTAAAGCCATAGTACAAGGATATTTTAATTAAGTCTTCAGTGGCTTCTTTTTCATTTCTACATACAAATCTTTTTACTGCTTGTTTCATATTGTCATAAACTATTTCCCTATGAACACCCCCAATGTGATTAAAACACTTTACATGAATATCTAAGAAATTCTCCATCTTTTGATTATGGTAAAGCCTTGCATAATGGTATGAACCTTTTGCAGTTGTGAAAAGTCCCATGTTTAAGGTAGTATTTTTCCCATTAATGGTAAGCTTAACTTCACCCCAATCAAATTCTAATACTTCTCCTAAAGTATATTCTTGCCTAACATATGCTTCTTTTTGTTCATAAGTTTCTTTTATGTAGTTGCAGACTGTTGTATATCCAATATCATATCCCTTATCTATTAAGGCTTCATGTACGTCTATCTTTTTCATTAGTTGCTTAGCTCTTCCCAGCTCTTTATTTCTTTCATTTAGCAAGATAAGCTTATCTATCTCTTCCATTACCTCATCTGTTAATTTTACTTTTTTCCTGTTACTAGTATCATATTTAGGTTTAGATGCCATTTCTTCAATTAAAAGAAGTATTTCAGCTTTATTTCTTTCTTCGCCTTTTGCTAATTCTTGCAATCTTTCATTTTTAGATTGAAATTCCTTAATGTATTTTTGTACTGTGGTTCTTGAAATACCAAGCTCTTTACTTATTGCCCTTTGTGACTTATTTTCTCTGAAATATTTTAGTAATATTTCTGCTTTCTGGTCCAGTGTTATCACCTTCCATCTCCCCCTAAAAAACATTCATAGGGGTATTATATTTTAAAGGTGGACCAGTTTTCAACTGAAATGGTGGACCACTTTTAGATTAACATAAACAACAGTTTTGGGCATTTGGCAGGGGATGGGGTTATTAAGATAGTAGGGCAATCGATTAAAAGGAATATAAGGAAAGAGGACTTAGGAATAAGATACGGAGGAGATGAATTCCTAATTCTGTTATTTAATCAAGATAAAAGGGCAGCAAAAAAAGTAATAGAAAGAATAAGAAAAGAGATTAATGAATTAAATGCAGGCCAAAGAATAAGTATTCAAATTAGTGCAGGAGTGGCATATTATAATTCTTTAATAAATGTGGGGGATATAATTAAGATGGCAGATAGAGATTTATACAAAGAGAAGCAAATGAAAAAAACTTAAGAAAAACAGAACAGTACAAAATTGAAGTATTTAATTCAGGAAATAGAAAAATTAAGAGATGAATTGAATAAGAAAGTTGTTCAAGGGGGTAAGGGGCTGAATAATGAAGAAACATTGAAACTGAGTCAAAGATTAGATGAACTGATTGTGAAGTATTTATTAGATATATAGCAGGAGATAGAAAGGAGATAAGCCCTTGGGGGATTGGAATTTAAGGGTAAAGAATAGATTTTTGAGACAAATATACTTGACATGAATAATTAATTGCATCTAAAATGCTCCAGACAAGTAAGGGCTTTATCATTAATGCCTCTTTTATTAACTGTCTTACTAATAGTAGGCAGTTTTTTTGATGCAAACAAGAATGAAAGGAACAAGGTATAAGGATTAGAGTTCTGTGGGAAATAGAAATTTTCAGTTTTTTATGTGTTATGCTCAATAATTTAGGGAGATAAGTCTTATAAAAAACTTCAAATTATTTATGTGTAATACTATAAATGTAGGAGGAAAAATGCTTGCAAAAAGAACCAAGGATTTTATATGTTATGCTTCTAATATAGGGGTTAAATGGTCCAAATACAGTTTTAATAAGTTTGCACTCCCGGCTTTTAGAATAAATTTTGCTCTAATGATATGAGGGATATAGGGGAGGCGTCTTTTCTGATAAATATTAGAGCACCTGCAAAAGAAACAAAAAAGAAAATTAGAGGCATTTTGCCAAATGCTCCTTTACATTGGAAATATGATTTTAAGGGTACAGGCTAAGTATAAAGTTAGGTATTTTTCAAATACCTGCTTATGTAATATATATGGATTTTTTAAGAAAGGAGTTTTTATTATGAGACAACTTTTAAACTATAAAATAACAGACCATGTGGTAGAGAAAATTGAATATTTATTATCACAAAAACCATTAAACGAAATAACAAAAGAAGATTTTAATGAGATAGAAAAATATAAAGATACTTTTTTGTTTGATATTCAAGATGAATATATATGGGCTTATGAAGATATACATTATATCTTCGATTTGGATGTATCCTCTATGTATGAAATATGCTATGTTAAATTTTATGAAATAAAAGAACTAGACTTATATATTCTTCAAGAAAGCGAAGAGATTAAAAGGGTATATCCTAAAAGAAAAATGGAGAACTTTATAGAAAATTGCTCTACAAACGGAATGGATTATATAATGCATATAATCCTTAATGGAATTTATTGGAAAGATAATAACAATATATTTAAAAAAGCCGTGGATAATTTTATAAAAAGATATAAAGATGAAAAAGATGGTGAGGATTCCTTGGTTTTTAGTGGAGAGGGAGATACATTCCAAATAAATCTTTCAGGAGAAATTCTTAAATTTCTTACTAAGGATGTAGAAATGCAAAAAAACTTTGATTATTATAGTTATTTTAACAAAAATTATAAAGAATATTTAATTGGATACTATTTAGGACAGCCAATATATAAAATTAAAGACAAATTATATTATTTAGCAGATGATAGCGATTGCTTTGGGAATCGCTTTTACTGGCCACTTAAAAGAGGTTGGACCAAAATGTTACCATTATTTTAAATACAACATTATAAACACAATAATAAAAGAAAAGGAAGAACGGATAAAATATTATTGGAATAACATTTAAATCACGCGATATAATTGTGACTATTATATTGACACAGAAGAGTCATTTAAGTATGGTTTTGATTTATGGATTTTCGAATCTCATTTAATGTTTTATCCAAAATAAAGTATAAGCAGTATATATAGAAAATTTTTTATTGTGATGTTTCAAGTAGAGTACATGTCGGTTTAGGCATGTACTCTGTTTCAATAAATCCACATATTCATCTTTATTAAAGCCATTTAGAACGTGTTGCCATAATATATTGTTTTATTGAAAAATAAATTAGTATGTCGTAAAATGGAAATAACAGTATTTGGATAAAGGATGATATCTGTGAAAAAAAAACCTAAAGATATGAAGGAAATAACAAATTTGGGAGATATAACAGAAGCCTATAAAAGAGCGATAAAATTGGTATCTGTAAATTGGAAGGACAGAGAATTAAAAATACCTGTTTATTATAGTATGAATGCCTCAAGTACTTATGAAAAGGCTTTTAAAGATACAAAAAATTATAGAAAATCATTCTGCACTATGGTTTTGGAGATAATTAATAATAATCAAAAAGTGATTTACCAAGAAGGTGAATTCCCTACTCTTAATTTAGATGATATAGAAGGATTATCTGATAATGATTTAAAAAAGATTGGAGAAGAAATTATCCATAGTTTAGATTATTTAAAGAGGTTTGACGAGGAAGTATCTGAAGAAACAGGTAATTTCTTTAAAAAATTCTATTTGATTCATAAAAAAGAAACAGAAAAGTATAGAGAACACATGAAAAAAATAGCAGAACGAATGAAGCCTAAATTAGATTTTATTGATAACTATAAAAACATACTGCCAGGCATAGAGTTAGCATCAAGAATAAGCAGGATAACAGAAACAGTAGAATTTCCTTTTATTGATACTCAAATATATCGAAATATTATAAATAATCCAGCATTTATGGAATTGGCTGCTACTGCAAGTAAGATGCAAAGTACAATGGATATATCTATGAAGGTTATTAATCCGATATACAACAACATAAGTAATGCAATAAAAATGCAGTCTGTAATAGCATCATCTACAGCAATGACTAATTCAGCAGTTCAAAACCTCTATTCTGAAATAAACGCCATAAGGGATATATTACAGCCAAATAACGTGGAATATATTAGAAGGGTATTAGAAAGCCAAGAATCACTGAGAAGGGCTTTAAATAACAACTTACAGAGTCATATACAGATTCTTGAGACAGAACTAAATAATATACTTAACTTCACATATAATGATAAATTGTTCAATTTTATAAATGTACAACAAAGTATTATTAATAATATAAAACCTTTTTTATTTGATATACAGAGTGTACTTACTGCAAGAGCAAATGTAAAGGAAAGTTTAAAGAAGAAAGCCCAAACTATGCTTCAGTTTGGCTGGTGGTTTATCGGTTCTTTACCCATAGATAAAATAAATTATATTCATAGAAACAGAGAAACTCTACTTCAAGAAGATGTGGATAAAATGATATGTGATTATTATAAAGACAGTGATTACAAAGAGTTAGAAGGAATAATAAGAGAATGGCATGAACTAGAATATTTCTATAAGTGGAAAGATAAAACAAACGATGCTTTTGCTGCTCATAAATTGGGAAAGTATTCTTTATCTGTTCCAGTGTGGGCATTTATGCTTGAGGGAATTATTCGAGATTTCATGAAGGATACTTATGGTGTGTCAGCGTATAATTTTAGTCCTTTATATGACAATTTTAAGGAAAAGGCAAAAGAGTTGGATAGTATTATCGTTAACTATGCTTTTACCTGCATAGATTCATTTTATATCAGGTTTAATCCAGCAGAGCCAGATGAAGTGCAGGATTTTAGTAGACATAAGATATTTCATGGGCAGGCTTTAAACTATGATAATGAAATAAACTCATTAAAATTGATATTGTATTTAGATGAACTATTCTATATGATATCGTCTTTGAAGAGTCTTAATATTGCATGAAATGAAGAACTATTTATACTTTCTTTTAGAGACATGATGTTGTAAATTACAAAAAATTTGTAAAAAATTGCGATATTCTACAAGTTTGTAAATTGTAAAGGAAATCCTAAGGGAAATATAGAATAATAAAGTATAGATTGATATAATTTTGCGTGTATATACTGATAAATGACTTAAAGTATCAAAATCGAGAAATACATAGGAGTGATAAAGTTGATTAACTTTCAAGATAAAGTGAATTTTATATGGAGTATAGCAGAACTATTAAGAGGACCATATAAAAAAGAACAGTACGGTGATGTAATACTGCCTATGGCCGTACTCAGGAGGTTTGACTGCGTTCTTGCAGCCACTAAGCAGGAAGTATTGGAAAAGTATGAAGCCTTAAAGAAGTCAGGGCTACAAAACATGGACCCTGTTTTAAATAGAATTTCAAAGCAGGAATTCAATAATACCAGTAAATATGATTTTGAAAAATTATTGGCTGACCCCGATAATATCGCAAATAATTTAAGAAACTATATAAACGGTTTTTCCAAAAATGCCAGGGAAATCATTGAGCATTTTGATTTTGACAAGCAGATTACCAAACTTAATGATAACAACCTGCTTTATCTTGTTGTATCTGAATTTAATAAGATAGACTTGCATCCAAATGTGGTAAGCAATACAGAAATGGGTTACATATTTGAAGAATTGATTAGGAGATTTTCTGAACACGGGGAGGCGGGAGACCACTATACTCCACGTGAAGTTATCAGGCTTATGGTAAATATTCTTTTAAATGAAGACAATGAGGAACTAACCCAACCAGGGCTTGTTGTAACTGTTTATGACTGCTGTGCTGGTACAGGGGGCATGCTTTCTGTGACAGAGAATTATATGCGGGAATTAAACCCTGGGATACAGGTAGAATTATTTGGACAGGAAATAAATCCTCAGTCCTTTAGTATTTGTAAATCTGACATGCTCATAAAAGGACAAAACGCAGATAACATCATTTTAGGCGACAGTTTTACTGAAGATGGACACAGGGGCAGAACCTTTAGGTACATGCTTACCAATCCGCCCTTCGGTGTGGAATGGAAGAAAGCGGAGAAGTTTATTCGTGAGGAATATGAAAAAGAGGGTTATAACGGCAGATTCGGTGCTGGGCTTCCCAGAATATCCGATGGTTCACTATTATTCTTGCAACATTTGATATCTAAAATGAGACAGGATGAAAAAGGTAGTCGTATTGCCATCATATTTAATGGTTCACCTTTGTTTACCGGGGATGCAGGTTCAGGAGAATCGGAAATCAGGCGATGGATAATTGAAAATGACATGCTAGAAGGCATCATTGCACTTCCTGACCAGTTATTTTACAATACAGGTATTTCTACTTATATCTGGATAGTAACTAACCGTAAAAATAATGACCCAATGAAAGGTCCTGTAAGAACAGGAAAAATACAGTTGGTCAATGTGGTGGACTTCTATCAGAAAATGAGAAGAAGCCTTGGAAATAAGAGAAATGAAATTACTGAGGAACAGATAAGAGAAATTACGAGAATATATGGTGAGTTTAAAGAGAATGAATACTGCAAGATTTTTGATAATGAAGATTTCGGGTATCAAAAAATAGTTGTCGAAAGACCTTTGAGGCTTAATTTCCAGATGACTGAAGAAAGAATTAACAATATATACAATGAAAGAGCCTTTGATAATCTTGCAAAATCAAGAAAAAAAGGTGAAGCAGGTCTTTGTGAAATAGAAGAAGGGAAAAAACTGCAGCAGCAAATAATAGATACCTTAAAAACAATGGATTCCACCATTGTGTATAAAAATAGAGATGAATTTACTAAAGTACTAAAAAAGACTTTTAAAGCAGCAAATATTAATTTGAATAGTCCTCTATTAAAGGCTATTCTATCTGCCCTTTCCGAAAAAGATGAAACAGCGGATATTTGTGTGGACAACAAAGGCAACCCTGAGCCAGACCCAGACTTGAGAGATACTGAAAACGTACCTTTAAAAGAGGATATATATGAATATTTTGAACGGGAAGTAAAACCTTATGTGCCTGATGCCTGGATAGATGAAAGCAAGACTAAAATTGGATATGAAATACCTTTTACAAGACATTTTTATAAATACCAGCCCCTGAGACCTTCTGAAGAGATTATGAGAGAGATAATAGAGTTGGAAAAGAGCATTTCAGAGAAGTTGAAGAAGGTGATGGGGGAATGAGTAAGTATAAGAGGTATGAAAGGTACAAGGATTCAGGGGTTGAGTGGATAGGGGAGATACCAGAGGAATGGGAATTTAGGAGAATTTCCCATATATGTACATTAGGAAGAGGGAGAGTTATCAGTAAGATTGAAATAGCGGAAAATGAAGGAGAGCACCCGGTATATTCATCTCAAACAGAAAATGATGGTGTTTTAGGATATATAAATACGTATGATTTTGAAGGAGATTATGTAACATGGACAACTGACGGTGCTAATGCGGGAACAGTTTTTAGAAGAACTGGAAGGTTTAATTGTACAAATGTTTGCGGAACTCTAAAGCCTAAAGAAAATAACTTGGATTTATCGTATTTGACCTACGCATTATCTCTTGAAACAAAAAGATATGTTAGATTGGATATAAATCCGAAACTTATGAATAATGAAATGGCAAAAATCCGAGTATTATTTCCACCAAGTGATGAACAAAAAGCCATTGCCAATTTCCTCGACCAAAAGACTGCTGAAATAGATGATTTAATTGCCGATAAGGAAAAATTGATTGAACTTTTGCAGGAAAAACGGCAGGCTATAATAACTGAAGCCGTTACTAAAGGACTTAATCCGAATGTTAGGATGAAAGATTCAGGGATTGAGTGGATAGGAGAGATACCAGAGCATTGGATTCTTTCCAAGATAAAGTATGTATCATTAATTAATAATAAAACATTAAGCGAAAGTACGGATGATGACTATGAAATAGATTATATTGACATAAGTAGTGTGACATCAATAGGTGAAATTGATGGCATTCAAAGGTTGAATTTTAAAGATGCACCTAGTAGAGCAAGGAGAATTTTATCTAAGGGAGATACCATAGTATCTACAGTTCGTACATATTTGAAAGCAATAGCCTTTATCGAAAATGTTCAATCAAACCTAATATGTTCGACAGGATTTGCAGTTTTAACTCCCCTATCAAAGGTTGTTCCGAAATACTTATTTTATTTAATGAGGTCAGAAAAATACGTTAATGAGATTGTTCGTAGGTCAGTAGGAGTTAGTTATCCTGCTATTAATGCTTCTGACATCGGTGCTTTAGAATGTGCAATACCAAATAAAGATGAGCAAAAGTATATTGTCGAGTATCTTGACAATTGCACTACACAGATTGACCAATTGGTAAATGATATACAAACACAAATCCAAAAACTAAAAGAATACCGCCAATCCCTTATATCCGAAGCAGTAACAGGTAAAATCGATGTAAGGGACTACTATGTAAACAATTAAATCGGAGTGATTTATATGGGCGACTTGAAACTTTTTAGAATAAAAAATGGGGTAAAAGAACTTGCGGGTACTTCAGTGGCAATTGAAAAATCTCTTCAGACACTAATTGAAAACAATATGGAAACATTCTTTGGAATTAAATTTCTGGCTTCTGAGTATTCTACAGGCAAGAATCATGGCGGGCGAATAGATTCTTTGGGCATTGATGAGAATTACTGTCCGGTGATACTGGAATACAAGAGAGCATTAAATGAAAATGTAATAAATCAGGGGCTTTTTTATCTTGACTGGCTAATGGACCATAAGGCAGAGTTTAAATTGCTTGTAATGGAGAGGTTAGGAAAGGATATTGCTGATAAGATTGAATGGTCTATGCCTAGACTTTTATGTATAGCAGGGGATTTTACAAAGTTTGATGAGTACGCTGTAAAGCAGATTAATAGAAATATTGAACTTATCAGATATAAAAAATACGAAGATGACCTGATTTTGTTTGAACTGGTAAATGCCACTACGGCATCTCAAACAACAATAACTTCAGATAATAGTACAACTAAATCAAACATATATAAAACAGTAACAGAAAATCTTCAACAGGCCGATAAGGAATTACAGGACATATATTATTCAATTAGGGACTTTATATTAAGCCTTGGAGATGACATCCAGGAAAAAGTTTTGAAATACTACATTGCTTTTAAAAAAATACGAAATTTTGCCTGTGTAGAAATTTATCCCAAAAGCAAAACTATTCTTATGTATTTAAATATAAATCCTGACGAGGTAGAATTGGAGGAAGGATTTACGAGAGATGTAAGAAATATCGGTCATTACGGCACAGGAAACTTAGAGGTTAGGATAAACAGTAAAGATGATTTTGAAAGGGCAAAAGGACTCATAGCAAAGAGTTATGATGAGAATTAGTAGGGGTGAATAGAAGTGGCTAGAACTCCAGAAGAACTTAGAGAAATAGGCTTTGAGGAATATGTAGAAGAGCATCTTCTAAAATCAGGATATATTAAGGGCAATCCTGATGATTATAATAAAGAATTTGCCCTTGATACTAAACTACTTTTTGAATTTTTAGAAGATACCCAGCCCAAAAAGATGGAGAAGTTAAGAGAAATCTATAAAGACCAATATCAGTTTAAGGTGATTAGCCGATTAAACCGTGAACTTAATAACCGTGGCATGATTGATGTATTGAGGCATGGAATTAGAGACTATGGTGTGTATTTAGACCTTGCCTACTTTAAGCCTGCCAGTAAATTAAATATAGAAACACTGAATCTCTATAAAAAGAATCGTATATCTGTTACCAGACAAGTGAAATACAGTACTAAGAATGAAAAAAGCATTGACATGCTCATCTGTGTGAATGGACTTCCAGTTGTCGTAATGGAACTTAAAAACCCTTTTACTGGTCAAACCTATGAAGATGCAATCATGCAGTACAAGAAAGACAGAAGCCCTAATGAACTGTTGTTTCAGTTTAAGAAAAGAGCCATTGTATTCTTTGCAGTAGATACTCAAGAAGCCTATATGACTACGAGGCTTTCGGGAGATAAAACTTCTTTTCTTCCATTTAATAAAGGTTGTGATGGAGGGAAAGGAAATCCAGACAATCCTGATGGCTTAAAAACGGATTATCTTTGGGAAGAGATACTTCAAAAAGATAGTATTTTGGATATACTAAAAAGGTTTGTATTTATAGAGACTCAAGAAAAGAAAGATATAGACGGAAATACTTATACATCGGAAACCGTCATATTCCCAAGATACCACCAATTAGATGTAGTAAGAAAATTGGAAGCCGATGCAAAAAAGAAAGGTGTAGGGACGAACTATCTTGTGCAGCATAGCGCAGGGTCAGGGAAAACCAACTCCATATCATGGCTTGCCCACAGGCTTGCCAATCTTCATGATGATAACGATAACCCCGTATTTGATTCGGTGATTGTTATTACTGACAGAAAAGTTTTGGACAGGCAACTGCAGGATAGCATTTATCAATTAGAGCATAAACACGGGGTTGTTGAAAAGATAGATAAAGACTCAAATCAATTGGCTGATGCCCTGAAAAGTGGAACCAGAATTATTATCTCTACCCTGCAAAAGTTTCCTTTTATCATTGAAAAGGTAGGAGAGTTGGAAAATCGTAAGTATGCTGTCATTATAGACGAGGCTCATTCCAGCAGTGCAGGAGAAAACATGGCTTCTTTAAGGGAAGTGCTGTCGGCAAGTACCCTTGAAGAAGCGGCAAAACTGGATGAAGAGTTAGAGGGCAAAGAATACGACCCTGAGGAGGAAATTTTAAAAACAATAAGGAAAAGAGGAAAACAGCCTAATATTAGTTTCTTTGCCTTCACAGCAACACCAAAAGCCAAAACCTTAGAGATGTTCGGAACTATAGGTGATGATGGACTTCCTCATCCTTTCCATTTGTATTCTATGAGACAGGCCATTGAAGAAGGTTTTATACTTGATGTGCTGCAAAACTATGTTACTTATGAAACTTATTTTAAACTAGCAAAGAAAATAGAAGATGACCCTGCTTTTGATAAGGCGAAGGCCACAAAAGCACTTACGAGATATGTCAGTCTTCATCCACATAATATCGCTCAAAAGACTGAAATTATGGTAGAACATTTTAGAAATGTAACCAGGAATAAGATAGGTGGCAGAGCCAAGGCAATGGTCGTAACTAGTTCCAGGCTTCATGCTGTTAGATATAAACTTGCTTTTGATGAATATATTAAAAAGAAGGGTTACAAGGATATGAAAACCCTTGTAGCCTTTACAGGAACAGTAAAGGATGATGAAGTAGAGTATACCGAAAGCGGTATGAATAAATTTAAGGAGTCAGAACTTCCAGACCGCTTTGCCACTGATGAATATCAGGTACTGTTAGTTGCAGAAAAATATCAGACAGGATTTGACCAGCCTCTTTTACATACCATGTATGTAGACAAAAAGTTGTCAGGAGTCAAGGCGGTGCAGACCTTATCAAGGCTTAACAGGACTTGTGCTGGAAAAGAAGATACATTTGTACTTGATTTTGTGAATACAGCAGAGGATATTCAAGAATCCTTCAAGCCCTATTATCAGGCAACTATCGTGGAAGAAATAACAGAACCAAACCTTCTTTACGATATTGAAAACCAATTACATGCCTATGGCGTGTATTTAAAAAACGAATTGGATAGGTTTAATAATATATATTTCAAACCAAAAGATAAAAAGACTTCCAATGACAGGGCAGTATTAAACCATTTAGTAGACATAGCAGTAGAGAGATTTAAGAAACTGGAGGAACAGCGGAAGCAAGATTTTAGCAGTCAAGCAACGAAATATATAAGGCTTTACTCATTTATCCTACAAATCACGCCTTTTGAAGATGTTGAACTTCATAAGTTATATGTATATTTGACATACTTGCTTAAAAAACTGCCGAAAGAAAAGGGCTCTACTGTTCATCTGGCAGATGAAATTGCGTTAGAATACTATACTACAAAAAAGACATTCGAAGGCAGTATCTCACTGACGCCTGATGATGAAAATATTCCAGTTACGCCAGTAAGGTTTGCTGGAACAGGAGTAAAGGAAGAAGAGAAAGAATACCTTTCAAACATTATCGAGCGTCTAAACCAACGCTTCGGAACCGACTTTACAAAAGCCGACCAATTGTCGGTAGAACAAATAAAGGAAGATTTTGCTGCAGATGAGGATTTAGTTCAAAAGGCTAAAACAAATACTATTGATGATTTTAGATTTGCTTTTGAAAAAGTGTTTATAAACAAAGTAATTGACAGGATGGACCAGAATCAGGCATTTTTTACTCGTGTTTTAGACGATGAGCAATTTAGGAATGCCCTTATGGAGTATATGTTGATTGAAACTTATGAGAAGTTAAACAGTAGGCCTTAGCAGATGTTATAGGAGGAATCTGAATGGATAGATATGACCGAATACTCGGAGGGCTTTTTGGAGTTGCTTGTGGAGATGCTCTGGGGGGACGCTTGAGTTTATGTCAAAGGATGAGATTAAAAGAAAATATAGATACCTAAAAGATATTGTTGGTGGTAGCTGTTGGAACCTTAAACCTGGAGAAGTGACTGACGATACTATGATGACTATTGCTGTGGCAGAGGGCATTCTGGATAATCCAGAGAATCCTATCGAAGATATCGGAAAACACTTTATAAAATGGTATGATAGCAAACTCAAAGACATTGGCAACATTATCCGAATTGCACTTGGTGAGTATAAACAGGTATTCCAGTTATCAAAAGATGAATTGATGTCAACGGGATATGTGTTTGATACTTTGATATGTGCATTATGGTGTTTAATTAATACTTCTTCTTTTGAGGATGCTGTATGTGAAGCGGCCAACCTTGGCGGAGATGCAGACACTATAGCCGATGTCACAGGAGGAATGGCTGGGGTATACTATGGCTATGATGCTATTCCTGCCAGATGGAAGAAAAAAACATTAGTAAAAGACCAGTTGATCTATATTGCACAGCGGTTTTTTGAAGGTTAAGTTTGCAAGAGGCAGTAAAGGATATTGGATATTCGGCTTGCAAAGATATAAGAAATAAAGAAACAAGTCAGTTCTATCAACTTATATATCTTGATAAAACTGACTTGTTCGTTATTAATAAGTATGGATTCTTTCAAATTTTATTTTGCCATTTGGGAGAACGTATTTACACACAACATCCTAAGAACATTCTTCATCAGGGTCATTACATTTTTCCATCCACTTACTGATGAGAACAGGTATGTTGGTTTTTTAGCATGTGAAATTTGCTCGAAAGTAGGTGTAATCTTAAAATATCCAATATGAAATCTTTGTGTTTAGATGATCCCAAAAGTACCTTTATATCGACAACTTCTTGGTCATATAATAAACCTGATTCTTTATCATATTTAAATTTATGCAGTTCATTGCAATAAGGGCAATATCAATAATCAGTTTTATAATTTTAGATAAATAACAATCCCGCTATTGTAGCATTTTTCACATACTTCTCCATAACCTAAATCATTGATAATAAAATAGTTGGTTGTGCTCATCAAATTCATCATTGGTTTAGATAAAGCCCTATTATTAAGCATATCAATTATTTTGTTCCTTTCTTGTTGCATTTCTAACCAAAACAGTTTCAAAGGCAGTTTAGTAATAAAACATTTTGATGTTATAAAATTTTCCCATAATTCCACTGACCTTTTTTCAATACGTTTAAAATAATCATTATTGTTATACATATTTTATTCTCCTTTTAAATTTAATATTTTTAATATAAAAGAGGAGTTACCTTATAAAGGATAAGCAATAATGCAATATTTTTTGAGTCAATTAATGTGTAGTAGGTTTATTCTACTAGCATATTTAATTATTTGTATATTTCGGATAAAGATATTTAATCAGCAGGTAATAAAATATCATAAACAGAATTGAAAGCAAAATATGCTATTAAAAATATTAGCAAATATTGTCTAAAATTAAGGGGTCAGTCTATAATATTTTTAAAATTTATATAAATAAATACAATATTGGGGTTATAAAAATCATAGCACTTATAAATACGAAAATGAACTGCAAGTATATTTTACATTTTTTCAATTCTTATTTATATTGGGAGCAAATACATGATAAAAGCAAAGGTACTGGACAACCAAATATCAATTATACAGCATTATAAAAATTTCTTAATTCCTTTTCCCCTAGCAGAGCAAAAAAGCATAGTAGAAAAAGTTGATGCCAAATATGTTGGATGAACTTGAAAATGAATTAATTACTAATATTTAAAAGGCAATAGTATTAATAAGAATAGATAATGTAAAAGTATTTATCTAGGATAAAATATGGTACAAGTGAAGATATAACTAAAAAATGGCTGTTTGATGTTACTACAGTATTTAAAAACATCTGTCCCTTTTGCATCTTTTGAATTATAAGCAAATAGGCTATAATATAAATAAGGTCGATTATTGTATGAGGAGGTAGGATTATGAAGAAAAAATTAGTTTTGATTCTGTTAACCTTAATACTATTGATACCTTGTTCTTCCCAAGCAGTTGAAGAACAGGTAATAATTAGGGTAAATGGGAAGGCACTTGATTTAAATGGCAATACTCCTTTTATTACTAATGGAACTACATTTATTCCCCTTAGAATTATATCTGAATCACTCGGTTATCAGTTAGATTGGGATGGGATAAATCAAATTGTAAATATGAAAAAAGACGGCATAATATTAGAACTTCCTATAGGCAAAGATACTGTAAGGGTAAACGGAAAAGAAGTAAAAATAAGTCAAGCTCCATTGATAAAAGGAAAAACGACTTATGTACCTGTAAGATTTGTTAGCGAACAGATAGGATATGAAGTTGGTTATAAAAAGGAAAATGGAAAAGCTTATGTTGACATTAACTCTCCAGCTTTTTTAGTACCTGCCAATAATAGTGAGGAAGATAAGTTTGTTAAAAATTATGTAAAGGAAAACAAGCTTGAGCTTGTTAAATATATAATGTCTGATATGAATAATGATTCAATTCTTGATTACATATTGTTAGTACGCTCCAATGTAGACTATGAGGACGAAATAATATTAGTTGATGGGAAATCTAAGGCAATATTGGCAAAAACTAAAGTAATGAGAAGTATAGACCCTCCTACCCTAGAAGTAAAAAGGGTAACCGGACCTGAGGCTAGACAAATATACTACTATGGTCATGATGGATATATTTATGAGTACATATTTGATTATGACTCTGGGGCATTAAAGAACATATATAGGGAAATTGAAGACTTGAATAATATTGAATATAACTATCTATTTGGTTATTATATAGACTATCCTGACCTAAATAAGGTTATATGCATTAAACCTACAGATGAGGTATTAGAAGAACTGCAATTTGACAGCTTCTATTTGCAACCGGAGAAAAGAGTAGATGCCATATGGTATGTAGCATATATAGAAGATCTGAACACTCCCGGAGAGATAAAAGTGTCCTATGATTTAAGGATTAGTGCTTTAGACATGGGTACAGAAGCTATATTATACCATACTTATAAATGGGTAGATGGCAAGTGGCAATTAAAGGATGCTAAGATTAAGCAGGAAGGCAATGAATATATAGCTGTGGACTTTCAATATAGAGATGCCAATAAGTATAGCTCTTGGTATAAGAATGGTGCTTTTAATATAACTAGGGACAATTTAAATGAGATTTTCAAGATGAGCAAGAATGAGTTAATTAAAATATGTGGAAAACCTAATAATATTGAAACTGTTTTCTATGCCCCAATTGATAAGATATATAATTACAATGGTTTTAATATAGGATATTTGGGAGGGAACAAGGCTTATCCTTGGGGACCTGATTATTTAGAGATTTATGGAGGGAACAGCAAGGTATTGGGTGCTAAGGTTGGCATGAGCCCTAAAGAAGTAAAAAACATCTTAGGAAGGCCTACTTCTGAAGGAATATCTGAACTCGATGGAATGTATATTCTAACATATCAATTAAAAGATTGTATTATAAATTATGTAGCTAATAATTCAAAAGGCAAGGTACTTTCAATTAAGATTGAAAAAATTTTATATTAGATTGAAACATATCAACTTCTTTCCTATAGAGCAAAAATCATCATGAAGAATGGGTCTATAACTTAACTCAATTAGAAAATAGCCCCCTTTTCATTAAGAAATTTACCTCTTAATGGAAAGAGGGCTAAGATCTATGCTATGGCATAAAAATTGAAAACTAATCTGTCTAATTCATCTTCTAATATGGTTTCTTTTTCTATTAATCTTTCTGCAATTCTTCTTAGAGTTTCATAATTCTTTCTTAAAAGTTCTACAGTTTCTTCATAAAGTTGTTTTGACAGCTTTATGGCTTCACGAAGAACTTCTCTTTCCCCTGATATTTTGAAATAGCTTAAATCTATCATTCCTATTTCATCATTCATACCAAATTCATTTATCATTTTTATAATGTAGTTTGTAGCTTGCTTTATGTCCTGTGCTGCACCTGTTGTGACCCTATTTATATTTTTAGTATATAAATATTATGCAGCTCTTCCTGCATAACTTATCTTTATCTCATTTATTAAATCTTCTTTGGTATGAAGTCCATCTTTAGGGGTCATAAAGGTTACTCCGCCTGCTCCAGAAGTAGAGCCTATTATTGTTACCTTTGGTATTGATTTTTTAGTTAAAAGTTTTGCACATAGGGCATGACCTGCCTCATGATAGGCTATTAGTTTGTAATCTTCGCTATTTTTATTATTAGGCTTTTTATTTCCCTTTAAAATTATTTTGAATAAGGCTTCTTGGTAACTTGTTCTTCACTGCCTTGAGGAATTTTTATAAATATGCCTGTGGAAATTAATCCTCTTTCTAGTAGTTTTAAACCTATTTCACCTTCTAAATTCCTTCAAAACATTACATAAGTTTTTTCTTGAATATGCGATCTAATTTGATACAATTGCTAAAATAAAACTACTTAAAAGGTGTTGACTTATTCCTTCTTTATTTAATCAAGTTACCCATAATTAGTTATTTTAATCGTCCTGTAAATATTTCTTTTCTGCTATCTCATCAACTGGTTTGTTGTTAGCAGAAAGGGATGACCATTGGTAGCTAGATTAGTATATGAAAATGGACTTGTGGTAAGATTAAAACAATGTACCCGTTGTGTATTAATAGGGTATAGCCAATTATGATATCAGATGATGAAGAAGTAGAAAAGGTTGTTAAAAGAGTTTTGTCTAAACATATGAAAGCCTTTGAGGAATTAGCTAAATGAAAAAACTAACTAAAACTTAGATATTAAAAATGCATAGTCTTCTTAATTTGTAATACCTATCATAAAAAAATGGTGTTAGTAGAGTTGCCAAGGTAAATTGAATATAAAAATATCTTCAAAAGAGGAAGAGTTTTTTGGGGAATATGACTTTGTTTTTATGGCTAAAGGTATGTATAATATTATATGTGAAAGTATTGTCGAACCCGTTATTGATGAAGAAGTTAAAGTGCTGGTAGAAACTAGGGATAATGAAGGGAATATTTTATTTAACTGGTGGTTTTATGAAGATATTTTTAAAAAAATATAAAGAAATAATATTCTTCATGTTAGCATATTGGATTGTCTGCTTGTTGATGTTTTTTAAGGATACTAGTTTTCTTTATATCATGCTATCATGGAATGTTTTATTGGCAGTATTACCATTGGTTTTTATACTGAAATCAGAGACAAGTTTGATGCAAGGAAGGCTAGGCCATTCTATTCTTTGGATGATTCCTTGGTTGTTGTTTTTCCCTAATTCTGTTTACATGATAACAGATTTCATTCATATATCAAATGACAAATTTATGTGGATAGTTGAAGTAGAAAAATACTCCTTAGATGGAGGAGTTGTTTATAGTACTGATATTATGATTTGGACTAAGTTGTTAATTATTGGTGTTGGATTCTTATTTGCTTTACTAGTTGGCCTAGAATCCCTTTATATTTTCGATAAAAGCATTGGAATAATTACTTTGAAGCCCGTATCTTTTTTAGGAGTTGTATTAGTATCTCTGTTATCCGGAATAGGTGTTTACATTGGAAGGTTTCTTAGATTTAACAGTTGGGATATGCTTTTTAGACCAATTCAATTATTTAATCAATTAGTAATAGGGATAGATAGATTTACAATTCAGTTTGTTGCTACTTTTTCAATATTTATAATAGGTTGTTATATTCTCTATAGGATATTTAGAAGAATAACTTGTTTTTATGATTGAGTTCTAAAACAATTTGTATATTCATTAAATATGGATAGAATATGAAATTAAATGGATAGTTTTCAGCTTTAAAAAGTAAAGATTTACTTGTTCTTAAGATAGATCCCAAAGAATTCTATACTTTAATAAACCACTAAGTCTAAAGTCTAATAATAAAGATTTTGATATATTTACTAGATTATTTGACCATTTGGTTCCTAAATATTCTAAAGAATATCCATATGGATAAAAGAACAATATGTTAATTGGTGCAGCAGTAGCTACAGTTGCCACTGTTTTACTAATAAGGAATATAATAAAAGAATAAAATATTTAATTCTAATAGGCCCTTTTGTATTAGCAGGGCTCTTATTTATTAGTATAGTTTTAATGTCTAGAATTGTTCCACCAAATGTTTGCAATGGACTGGTTTTGATAGGAATATTCATTTTATTTGTATTATTGGGAATGGGAATAGTTTTTAATTTAATTAACACATTATATTTAGTATTAAAACATAGAATAATAAAAAATACTAAATAATTTTTTAGTGTATATACTTAGGATAGTTAATTTTTCTAACAATTTAGATGATTACACTTAAACTAAAAAAGCTAAGATTAATGACAAATTGCTAAAAATGACTAGAGTATTAATAGTAATAAAAATTATACAAAAATATTCAACCTTTTGCATTAATGTAAGATAAAGCACTTTTTTATTAAAATAGAAAAAAATACAATTTATTAATCAGATACCTGTAGACAAACATTCTAAATGATGTTATAATTACAACGTTTAACATTCAAACTAATCCAACAAAAAAGAGGTGATATTATGCATGCTTTAGAAAGAATTGTTTCCTTTGTTAATGGTATTCTTTGGGATTATGTATTGGTTATTGGTTTAGTTGGCATAGGAATCTTTCTATCCATTATGTTAGGTTTTCCACAAATTAAAAAATTTGGAACAGCAGCAAAAAAGGTCTTTGGTGGTATTTTTAATAAAGAAGAAAATAAAGAAGGTAGTATGTCTTCTTTCCAAGCTTTAGCTACATCCATAGCTGCTCAAATTGGTACTGGTAATGTAGCTGGAGTAGCTACGGCTATTGCCTCAGGAGGGCCAGGTGCGGTATTTTGGATGTGGATGTCAGCCATCTTTGGAATGGCAACTATATTTGTAGAAGCAACCCTAGCACAAAAGTATCGTGAAACTGATGTTGATGGCCAGTTAGTAGGAGGACCAGCCTATTATATTAAGAATGGATTAAAATCCAAGGGATTAGCAACATTTTTTGCAATAGCCCTTATAATAGCTTTAGGCTTTATAGGAAATATGGTTCAATCTAACTCTATAGCAGATGCAATAAGTAGAGCGTTTAATATTCCAAATATAGCAATAGGAATAGCAATTGCAATTATAGCTGGTTTGATTTTTATAGGAGGAATGAGTAGGATTGCAAAATTTGCTGAAATGGTAGTTCCAGTTATGGCTGTAATATATATACTTGGTACTGTAACTGTTCTAATACTGTTTAGAAGTAGTATAATTCCAACTTTAAAATCTATAATTGTGGGAGCCTTTAATCCACAAGCAGTACTTGGTGGTGCTGTAGGCATAGGAATAAAACAAGCTGTTAGGTATGGGGTAGCTAGGGGACTTTTCTCAAATGAAGCTGGTATGGGATCAACTCCAAACTCCCATGCAGTAGCAGACGTTGAGCATCCGGCAGAACAAGGCTTTTCAGCAATGATTGCTGTATTTATAGACACTATTTTAGTATGTACTGCCACTGCTTTAGTTATATTAGTAACAGGAGCTGATAAATTAGGTCTTGCAGGTGTTGCTGTGACACAACGGGGTTTTGGTATTGCATTTGGACCAATTGGTGAAAGGTTTTTAGCAATATGTTTAACATTTTTTGCATTTACAACAGTAATAGGATGGTATTATTTTGGAGAAAATAATTTAAGATTTTTGTTTAAAGGGAAAATTGCAATTAGAATATATCAAGTCATTGTGTTAATTTTTATAGTATTAGGTTCATACCAAAAAGTTGATTTGGTATGGAATGTAGCGGATATGTTTAATGGTATAATGGTTATACCTAACTTAATTGCATTATTCTTATTATATAAAGAATCTAAAAATATGTTAAGGGATTATGATAGTCAAATAGCAAAAGGAGAAAAACTATATTTTAACTATGAATTTGAAAAGCAAACAAATTCAAGAGGATAAAATATAGAAAAGAAATTTAATTTACCATGAGGACATCATCCTTTCTAATATTTAAAGGGGTGGAGTCCTCAGTTTTTTTGAATCTATTTACAAATTTTAATACCTCTTTATCTACAATGAAAAATATATGTTAGGCTTACTTTCAGCATATGTTTAAAACTGTAATTCTCTACAATAGATTTTACAACATCTAATCCTAGTTTAAAGCTATCTTTTCATGTTGCTTTAGACAAATCTTCTCTACAAAACCTTTCAAATACCCTATTTAAATAATTCCTTTCTATGGATTATGATGCAAAAAGATCCGCTCCTTTGCATCATTCATTTTTTATCTGTAGTGTGGGTATGTGATTGGAAGATTATAAGGAAACTATTTTGAGATTATTTGTTGGTTTGGGAATAGGAGATATAGGATTTTATAGGGCGTTGAAAAGCATTGAAAAATGCAGAAAAATGACGATATACAAAAATTGTGCTATAATCAGGATAAATACTGTATTTATAGTGCAATAATTTGTATAGAAGAAGGATGGTGATAGGCATGATCAAAAAGAGTTGTGAGAATTTTCGCATTTATCAGTTGTTAAATTTGGTTTTAATAAAGGCATGAGATGGGAAATATTTGTGTGAGTAAAGGGCTATTTTAAAATCAATAGTTTAAAAAAATACATAGAAAGGAGAAGGATATATATGATGACTTCAAAAAATATTGTTTTTCAATGAATACTACAAGAAGAATTGTTTTAATATACTTGATAGTAACAATCTTATTGGTAACACTTATCTGTATGCAAGTGAGAAGAGATTACAACAGCTTGGTTAATGGTAATTTTTCAAATTTGTTAAATACTAGTTCAAAACTTGCTTTAAAGCTTATAGATTCTAAGTATAGTGGTCCTTGGAATATAGTAGGGGAAAAGCTATATAAAGGAAATCACCTGATAGATGAAAATTTTTTTATGATTTATGAAATAAAAGAAATAGTTGATGGCGAAGTTACTATTTTTAAAGAAGATACAAGAATAGCTACAACTGTTACAGTGGATGGGAAAAGGCAGGTAGGAACGAAAGCTTCTCCAGAAGTTATAGAGGAAGTAATTAAAAAGGGTGATGAATATAGTGGAAAAGCTGAAGTATTAGGTATGGAATATGCTACGAAATATGTACCTTTAATAGATAGCAAGGGACAAGTAGTGGGCATGTTCTTTGTAGGAGTTCCTCAAGGTTATATTGCTAAACTAATAGATAATTCAATCTACAACATTATAAAGGGCTCTATAGTGTTAATTGTAATTGCCACAATATTCTATAATATATTAATAAGAATGCGTATTGTTAAACCTTTGGAAATGATCAAGGAATATTTTGAATTAATGGCGTCAGGGGATTTTACAAAGGAAATATCATACGAATATCTAAATAAAAAGGATGAATTTGGACAGATATCCATTTCATTAAAAAACATGCAAAATTCTTTAAAGCAAATAATATTCAATATTAGGGAAAGATCAAACGAATTAGGTGTTGATTCAGTGAAATTAGCAGCAACATCAGAAGAAATGTCTGCTTTCGCCCAAGAATTAGCATCAACCATGCAACAGATAGCGGACGGTGCTACAAGCCAAGCACAAGATCTAACAGAAATTACGGATTCATTGATAGAATTAACCAATAACATAGAGATTATACACAGGGAACTTCAAAATGTAAAAACTGAGATGGGAAAGGCAGAAGACAAAGCCAGCATTGGTAAAAAGGAAGTGGACATTCTGGTGAAATCTATTGAACAAATAAGAAAAACCTTTAAATTATCCATAGATAAAATAGGAGCATTGACAGATTCCATAAAAGAAATCAGTGGTATTACTGAAATAATATCAGACATATCAGAACAGACGAATTTGCTGGCCCTCAATGCAGCTATAGAAGCAGCAAGGGCAGGAGAACATGGCAGAGGTTTTGCAGTAGTAGCTGATGAAGTACGAAAACTGGCAGAAGAATCGAAAAAGTCTACAGAAAGGATTGCAGATTTAGTTTCTTCAATTATTGAAGATAGTCATGAAGTGACCTATGCATCCCAAAATGCAAGACAAGCTGTAAAAGAGCAAACCAAATCCGTTGAAAGTGCTGTAAAATCCTTTGGAGACATTTTGGCATCCGTTGAAAATATTACAGCTCTAATGAATAAAACCTATAGTGCAATAGATAAAAGTGTAAAATCAAAGGATGCCATTGTGAAAAGAGTTGAGCAATTAAGTGCTGTAACAGAAGAAAATTCAGCAGCCACAGAAGAGTTGGCAGCATCATCAGAAGAACTTACTGCATCTTCACAGGATGTGGCAACAACTGCTCAAAATTTGAATGTTCTTGCAGAAGATTTAATGGAGGTTATCAGCAAGTTTAAGGTTTAGTTAAAATGTTTTATTTCTTGTCAAATTGAAAAAATATATTCTAAATTCGATAATGCTTATAAGGTATAGTTGTATAAGAATAATGCTATGCTAAGATTAAAGAATTAGGGAAAAACTACCAGTGTAATAGAAGATACAATAAGAAAAAGATATATTTAAAGGACTATACTAACAAGCTGGATAGTGTAGAGCATCCACTATGGTTCTCCACAATAGGTTTTACAATGGCTAATCCTAGTCCAAAGCCATCTTTTTTTGTTGCTTTGGACGAATCTTCTTTCTTGAAAAGATAAGTTCTTTTCCATATAACGGGAATCCTTGAAGTTATCCACTCTTACCAAACTATTGGAAATAGATGAATATAGGTAAAAATATCATAGGCATATTAAAGAGATAATTCAGCTATATTTTCATAGTGGCTTGTTTAAGACAACAGTTGATAGTATAGCTAATCTGATAGATGAATATGTTAAGAGGGATTTATATTTTGGAAAATATGGAAACATCTGAGGATTATCCTTGACAAATTACAAAGTTTGATATATTCTAAAATTACAATACGGGTGCTCGATATGTCGGGCTGAGAGGAGAGAAGGAAATCTCCAACCGTTTAACCTGATCTGGGTAATGCCAGCGTAGGGATTATATCGGACTTTAGGTACTGTAATGTAGCATTTACTTTAGTTAATGGTATTTAATCCTTTCTGGTTATTATCCAGAAAGGATTTTTTAATGTTTAATTTTAAATAAGGAGGAATTAATTATGAATGCAAGTGTTGCCATTCAAGTATTGCCAAAGGTAGATACAGATGAGTTGGTATGCAAAATTGTAGATGAGGTAATTGAATATATTAAAAGTACAGGATTATCTTATCATGTAGGGCCCTTCGAAACTACAATAGAAGGGGAATTTGAAGAGTTGATGGATATTGTGAAGGAATGTCAATATATTGCAATTAAATCAGGGTGTCCCTCTGTGATGTCCTATGTTAAGATACATTTTAAACCAGAAGGCGGTGTACTTACTATTGACCAAAAAGTTGCAAAGCATTACAAATAGGATGTCATCTTATGTAGCAATAGTAGGCATACTTATTTTATGGCAGGTTTTGTCCAGTATGGAGATTATACCAAAGTTTATGCTGCCATCTCCTTTGGATGTTGTAGAGGCTTTTATATTAGATTTTCCTCTTCTAATGAACCATGCAAAAACTACATTATTAGAAGCCTTTTTTGGACTTGCTATTGGCATATCATTGGGATTCATGGTTGCTATAATTATGGATAGGTTTAATTTCATTTATAAGGCTGTATATCCAATATTGGTTATTACTCAAACTATACCAACTGTTGCAATTGCACCTTTGCTAGTTTTGTGGTTAGGCTATGGTATGGCTCCAAAGATTACATTGATTGTGATTGTGACATTTTTCCCTATTACTATTAGTTTATTAGACGGTTTTAAATCGGTAGATTCTGATGCTATACAATTACTGAGATCTATGAATGCTTCCGATATGCAAATATTTAAGCATATAAAATTGCCAAGTTCTATACCTCATTTCTTTGCTGGTTTAAGAATTTCTGTTTCTTATTCTGTAGTGGGGGCAGTTATTTCAGAATGGCTTGGTGGTTTCAATGGACTAGGCGTGTATATGACAAGAGTTAAAAAATCCTATTCTTTTGATAAAATGTTTGCTGTAATTTTACTCATATCAGTTATTAGTTTAGCCTTGATGAAGGGGGTAAGCTTATTAGAAAAAATAAGTATGCCATGGGCTAGAAGTGAAAATGAATAATAATGCAGAAGGAGAGGAGAATGACTATGAAAAAGAAATTGGTAATATTATTTTGTATATTAATAATGATAACCATTTTAGTAGCTTGCCAAAATGAAAACAAAGAAAAAATAACTGTAGTGCTTGATTGGACGCCGAATACTAACCATACAGGACTATATGTAGCTCAAGAAAAGGGATATTTTGAAGAATTAGGCCTTGATGTGGAAATTGTTCAGCCTCCAGAAGGAGGTGCAGAAAGCCTTGTAGCATCTGGAAAAGCTCAGTTTGGAATATCCTTTCAGGATATGATAGCACCAGCATTTGCTTCGGACAATCCTCTTCCAGTAACTGCAGTGGCAGCTATAATCCAGCATAATACATCAGGGATTATATCTATTAAAGGCAATGGAATGGAAACTCCGAAAGGAATGGCTAATAAGGTTTATGCTACTTGGGACATGCCTATTGAAAAGGCAATAATAAAATCGGTAGTAGAGGCTGATGGTGGGGATTATAATTCCATAAAAATGGTTCCAAGCACCGTAACAGATGTTGTTACAGCCCTTAATACAGATATAGATGCAGTATGGGTCTACTACGCTTGGGATGGTATTGCAGCAAAGATAAAGGGCCTAGAGACAGATTTCTTTGCATTTAAAGATATTAATCCAACATTAGATTATTACAGTCCAATTTTAATAGGAAATAATGAATATATAGAGAAAAATGAAGAAAAAACTAAAGCCTTTCTTAAGGCAGTATCTAAAGGATATGAATATGCAATAAATAATCCTGAAGAAGCTGCTAATATACTGTTAAATGCTAATCCAGAGTTGGATAAGAAGTTGGTTCTGGAGAGTCAAAAATGGCTTGCAGATCAGTACAAAGCAGAGGCAAGCCAATGGGGTTATATTAATCAGGTTAGGTGGGATAATTTCTATTCCTGGTTATGGGAAGAAGGCCTTATTGAAAAGGAGATCCCATTAGGATTTGGATTTACTAATGACCATCTTCCCGACTAGGGATTTTAGAAAGAGGAGAATATTCTGATGGCAAAGCTTAGCGTGAACAATATATCCAAATCATATGATAATAAAGAGATAATCAAAGATATTTCATTGGAAGTAAATGATGGAGAAATAGTATGCCTATTAGGGGTTAGCGGTGTAGGGAAGACTACATTATTTAACATAATATCTGGTTTGTCGATCCCTGATACAGGAAGAGTTTTTTTGGATAGCAAAGATATTACAGGACAAACTGGATATATTAGTTATATGCTACAAAAGGACCTATTATTACCATATAAAACAGTCTTAGACAATGTATCCTTGCCACTTATTTTAAGAGGAGAAAATAAGAAAATAGCAGGTTTAAAGGCCTCGAAACATTTTAAGGTATTCGGATTAGATGGAAGCCAGGATAAATATCCTCATCAGTTATCTGGAGGGATGAGGCAAAGGGCAGCATTGCTTAGAACCTATTTATTTTCTCAGCAAGTTGCTTTGTTAGATGAGCCTTTTAGTGCTTTAGATGCTATAACTAAAAGAGCTATGCACAGTTGGTATCAAAATGTCATGAAAAAAATTAAATTGTCCACTTTATTTATTACTCATGATATAGATGAAGCAATTACTTTGTCTAATCGCATTTATATTATGGCTGGCAAGCCTGGACGAATAATCGAAGAGTTAAAAATAGAGTATCAAAAACCAAGGGAAGAAGGATTTATCTTAAGTGATGAGTTTATTCGTTATAAAAAATGCATATTGAACGTTCTGCATAATAGTTAATATTAAGGTCTACTTTTGAATTCTTTAATAAATTCAAACTAAAAGGGACCTATAGAAGACAATAAGCTATTATTACAATATTATTATATGATTTACAGATTATTTAACTTTGTAATGGAGGGATTCAATCCTTCCATTACTTTTTTAATTTTATAAATCTTATAGGAATCATTTTATTCTTTTTATCATATATACTAGAGTAAAAATATTTGGGGGGTAGGTATGGTGGTTAAATCCCTATCAGTAAAAAGGTATGAACTGAAATATCCTATAAACTTCCTGCAATACATGAATATTTCCAATACATTAAAAAAAGTACTATTAGAAGATAAGCATAATGGTACTACTGGTTATTTAGTTCGTTCAGTATATTTTGACACTTATTCCGATACGGATTTTTATGAAAAATTAAACGGTATAGAATATAGAAAAAAGATTAGACTTAGAACCTATTCTCCAGATTTGCCTACAGTTAAGTTAGAGCTAAAGAGAAAGATAGGCGATAATCAGGAAAAAAAGTCTCTGATAATTTCTCAAGAAGATGCAAAGGAGCTAATAAATTTAAACTATGACGTATTAAATAAGTATGAATCGGAAACTGCATCTATGTTTTATAACATAATGAAATTTAATGGCTTAAGACCTGTTGTTCAGGTAGAGTATAGGAGGAAAGCATTCATACATCCGATGAACAATATAAGGGTAACATTGGATAATGATATAAAGTCTAGCGAAACGCATTTTAATATGTTTAGCTATTCACCTATTTTAGCACCAGTAGAGGATTATTATTTTGCATTGTTAGAAATTAAATATAATAATTTTTTATTTAAGTGGATTACGGATTTAATTGGGGTCTATGATCTTGCCCGACAATCCTATAGCAAATACATGGTATCAAGGGGGCTTTTTGAAAGGTATATGGCTTAAGGAGGAGAGGGATAATGAAGGAGCTGTTATATAACCTATTACATGGCAGTTCAACTATTGTAACACCAATGGATGCCTTGCAAAATATGGTTATTGCCTTAATCCTTGGGGTTGTAGTTTGTATTACATACAGAATAACTTACAGCGGTGTAGCTTATAGCAGTAAATTCAACACAGCTTTAATGATGCTATCTTTAATTACTACAATGGTTATGAATATTTTAGGAACCAGCTTGGCCCTATCGTTAGGAATGGTTGGAGCCTTGTCTATAGTTAGATTCAGAACTGCTATAAAGGACCCAAGGGATACTACCTATATATTCTGGGCTATTTCCATAGGGATGGGTGCAGGTTCATCAAACTATTATATAGTAATTATCGGAACCTTATTTATTGCAGCTACTAGCATAGCATTCAGCTTTAGCTTTAAAAAGGATAACAAATATCTCGTCATAGTTAGGGGTACTAATGAATGCATAGAAGCTGTAAGGGCTGCATTGTTTTCTATATATAGGCCATGTAAGCTTAGGGCTGAAACTGTAACTGATGACTATACTGAAATAGTATATCAAATAAAATTGAATAATAAAGATCAGTTAATCGATTATGAGAACATTAAAAATATAGAAGGAGTTAGCTTTGTAAACATGGTAGCTCGGGATGGAGAGACCTTAGGATGAAAAAATGGAGTAGGTCTATTTATTTATCCATATTCATTATTGTGCTTATCCTTATTATTAAAGTTAATATAAATGATGAACCAAATCAGATTTCAAAGCATATACCAATAAGAAGGGAAAATTGTATTTGCTCTTTAGATAATAACTTACCTATTATTGTAATAGATACTAATGGACAAAAAATTGAGGCAAAAAAAGATTATATTGAAACCACAATCAATGATCGAACCATGAAAATACATTATAAGTCCCCTAAATACCAGGCAAAATTGAAACTCTATGAGCCTATAGATGGATATACATGTATTTGTAAGGAGGGGAGCCCTACTTTAGAAACGGATATATTGATCAATGTAAGAGGTCAATCTTCCCTATTAAATCCAAAAAAGCAATATACCATTAACTTCATAGATGAAAGTGGCCATGAAAACCATCTTGAGATACTAGGTCTTCCAAAGCACGATAAATGGGTATTGAATGGTTCTTATGGTGATAGAAGTTTAATAAGAAATTATTTAGCATATAAAATGTCTGCACAGGTGATGGAATACGTACCTAGAACCTGTTTTGTAGAAGTATATTTAAACGATGATTTAAGTAATGAAATAACCTATGAAAGCCATTATTTAGGGGTTTATATCCTTACGGAAAAAATTGAAAGAGGGGAAAAAAGGATTAATATCAAAAAGAATGATGATAAATATGCAGACATTAGTTTCATCATAGCTAGAGATAAAATAAAAATGGGGGATCCTGTCCTAAAGACTCATTGGAGTCAATTGGAAGATGACTATATAATTGATGAATATGGGAATATTCGTATGAGAACAGTCATTACAGTCATCTATCCGGGAGCTTCAACCCTAACACCTGAACTCGAAGAAAGAATAGTAAATTATCTTAATGAATTTGAATATGTTTTAAAATCCAATTACTTTAATGACAGAAGGCTTGGTTATAGAAGATATATTGATGTTGATTCCTTTGTAAACTTCGCTATGATAAATGAGATTTTTAAAAATTTTGATGGTGGCGATGTGAGCACTTATTTTTACAAGGATATAGGAGGATTGATGAAAGCTGGTCCAATATGGGACTTTGATCTGACTCTTGGTAATACGACTTATGAAAGTGCAAACGAACCAACGGGATTCAGAATGATCAATACTTTATGGTTTGATAGATTGTTTCAAGATCCATATTTTGCGGATAGGTATAGAAAAGTTCTCTATCCTTATTATAGGAAGACCATTTGGACTACGGTGGATATTGATGAAGGGTTTAACAGGGGAAATGTCACAGAAATTAAACAGGGCGAACAAATAGTCCAGCTATTAGACTATATTTACAAATCAGGATGTATTGGAGCAATAATATATAGTTGGCAGGATGATTGGAGTAAGACAACAGCTTTTAACTTAATGGAAGATTATTCAGATGAAAGTTCTTCTACTTATTGGTATGATGTGCAGGCAAGCGATGAAAGTTTTGGACTTATGGCTTTTAGACCAAAGGGGAAGGGGTATGGGATCTTGATAGATGGTCACTTTAGCGACTGGGATAACATTAACCCCATATCCAAGAACTACGATATCAGAGTAACATCGGATACGTCATACTTCTATTTATATTTTAAGAAGGAAGGTTTATCGTTAACCAATGACACAATCTACATAGGGTTGGATATAACGCCCTTTAGTGGGTCTAAATATTGGGAGAATAAGGTTGAATTTCCTATGCCTGTAGATTTCATTTTGGAATTAAAAGGGTATAATGAATCTCGAATTGTAGTTCATGAAAGATATAATATTTTTAACTATTTATATAAATATTATTCTAACATAATTGAGAAACAAGAAAACCCTCCAGATATAGATAGTAATATATTTTCAGCAATATATTTACTTAATAGAAAAAATTTTTATTTTAGGGAAACCAATACTGTAATACCTCCAGTATACTATGAAACTGGGAAATTAGTTTATGGCAATGCAAACCCGAATAGCAGTGAATACAATTCTTTAGCTGATTTTAACAAAGAGGGGGATGCAATAGAAATTAGAATACCATGGATGCTAATAAATATAAAAAACCCATTAAAAAGGCTGGCTCAAGGGGATTTTTATAGCAAGGGATTAGATAGCCAAGTTTTCATTAAAAATATTGGATTATCCATTTGTTATGAAGGAAAAAATTACAGGTTCACTACCGAGAAGATAACCTATAAAATACCAAGCTTTAAAAATATAAAATATGACCAAATATTAAAAAAATCATATTATATCATCATGGATTATTGGAAAGATAATTAATCTTTAAAGGGGTGAATCTGATGACCGTATATGTAATATATATTACCTTTATTATATTCGTTATTCTCTTAATACTAGTGGGCCTATACTTTTTGATTCTGCTGAGGTATCAAAAAGTTCAAAGTAAAAAAATAAATGAAATGGTTGCCAATATAAGAGATATAATGGAAAGGCACCTTAGTTATGAAAAACTTAACCATATTCCCAAGGAAGAACTAGAATATTTGAAGAAAATTGCCTCTAATAAAATAGGGTTACAAGGGCTTTTAATCTGTTTTAAGGACTATGTAGAGAAAAATGGCTTCCATGAAAAGGCAAGGGAATATGCAAATGAAATAGTCAGCTATCAAACACTATTAAATAATAGGATTGTCCGGAATAAGTATAGGCAAAGCTATATACTTTATCTATTAGCAGAATTTGGAATAAATACGGAAGAAGTAAAAGAATTTGCCATAAATTCCTTAAATAAAAGATCTATATATGTTAGAAATAATGCTCTCAGGGTAATACAAAATGCTAGCAGTGTACCACTAGTTTTGGAAGCATTAGATGTAATAGATAATAATGAATACTATTTTAATGACAGGATTCTAGTAGATTTTTTAGACGGATTTATGGGCAATAGGATTTCATTAAATCGGCATCTTTTGAATAATATGGATAAGTATAGCAATAGAGTTAAAAGATTAATCATAGAATACTTCTTCAACAATCATGTTGATGACCAGGATATAAAATTAAAGATTCTTCATTATCTTTCAAATTCGGAGGATAAGGAGCTTTTGATAGCATCTACTAAGTATTTTGGGAAAATTTCCGATGATAGGGCAATAACTTATATTTTAAACCATCTGAATTCTTCTCATTGGGAGCTTAGGGCAATTAGTGCTAAAGTATTAGGCAAATATAAGAGGGAAGATGTAAAGCTTAAATTATTAGAATCATTAACTGATAAAAATTATACCGTTAGATATAATAGCGTATTTTCATATATGGATATGGAAGAGGAAAATGCTTTAATGAACTCAGTAAATAATATGGAGGATGTTTTTGCAAAACAGATGCTAGTCTATGCAATGCAGAGTAGAAATATTATTAGCTTTGAGGATTATCCAGTTATATTAGAAGGGTTAGAAGAAGGAGTGTCTTTAGAATGGTAGTAAATCATATAGTTTATTATATAAATGTATTCTTTTCCTTCTATATGTTTATTTATGCTATAGTATTCTTTTTTACAACTATATTAGCATCGCTGAATTTAGACGATTTTTTGTAAGAAAGAGGCACATGAGCTATTCTATACTAAAAAATGATATGAATTATATTCCCGTTTCCATACTGGTTCCTGCATATAACGAAGAGGTAACGATAATCGATACTATAAATTCATTATTAAACCTTGATTATCCTGAATATGAAATAGTAATTATAAATGATGGCTCAACGGATGATACAGCAAAGGTGATCATTGACTATTTCAATTTAAAGCAAGTAGCAAGACCCATTAATAAATTGGTTCCGAGCAAAGAGATGAAAGAGGTATATGAAAATGATGGGGAAATTAAAGTTGTACTAGTTAATTAGGAAAATGGGGGAAAGTCTGATGCGCTTAATATGGGAATCAACATAAGTAGATATCCCTTGTTCGTATGTGTGGATGCCGATTCTATGCTACAGTCTGACTCGTTAAAAAAGATTGTTGAACCATTTCTGGAAAGCGATGATACAATTGCCGTTGGGGGTAATATAAAAGTTTCAAATCAAGTTGTACTCGACAAAGGTAAGGTTGTGGATACAAGGGTTCCAAAGAGAAAAATGGTTATATTCCAAATGATCGAATATTTAAGGGTATTTCTTAATTCAAGGGTTGCTCTTAATGGATTGAATGCAAACATGATAGTATCGGGGGCTTTTGGAATCTATAATAAGCAGGCTGTGGTCAATGTGGGCGGATATTCATTTGGGGTAATAGGTGAAGATATGGAAATTGTGGTAAAGATGCATGCTTTTTATAGGAAAAACAAATTACCCTATAAAATAGCTTATGTACCAGATGCTATTTGTTGGACTCAAGTACCTGAAAGCCATAGGGTATTGAAGAAACAAAGAAGGCGTTGGCATACGGGAATGGGTGAAAGCCTTAAAAACCATTGGTTTATGAATTTTAATTTTAAATATGGCACCGTTGGAATTATAGCATATCCATATTTTCTACTATTTGAATATGTAACACCTTTATTGGAAATACTGGGGATTACGACTATAATAGTCTCCTTTATTTTGAAGATAATAAATACTAAATTCTTTATATTATATCTATTAGTGTACATGGGGTACAATATGGTTGTATCTATAATAGCAGTATTATTGGATAAATGCTTATTTGGGAAGGATTTGCCTAATGATATAGTTTATAAACAACTCCTCTGCTGCATAATAGAATCTTTTGGATATAGGCAGCTTTGCTCATTATACAGACTAGGAGCCTTTAACCCATTTAAAAAGCAAGAATGGGGTAATATGGTCAGAACAAAACAGCATGTAGTTGAATGAAGGTTGGGACAGGGGGCAGTGGACTGCACCCTGTGTTCCCATAAAAAACCCAGGTATAAACCCGAACAATTGTCCATTGAATTATTCTTCCTCGTATGGCTCAACATGGGCTATTAATTGTAAATTCTTATTATATTTTTCCTTAATGGCATCTTCTATATCGTGAACTAGCTTATGAGTTTTTTCCACATCCAAACTAGAATTGACCATTATATGTAGGTCAATATTTAGATTGTTCATGGTGCCTCTACTTCTTATTTTATGGACATCTTTAACCTCTTCAAAGCTCATTACAATCTTCTTTATCTCCTCTGAATCAATAGCCACACCGTCAAGAAGCACATCGCTATTTTCCTTATAGATTTCATACCCTGCATGAATAATGAAGCCAGCTACTACCAATGAAACCATAGGGTCTATTATAGGTGGTAGACCTAACTTAACACAAATTAGGGTGGCCAACACTCCTAAAGATATGAAAATATCACTTTTTGTATGTTTTGAATCTGAAATGAGAATTTGACTATTAAGTTCTTCTCCTTTTCTATATTCTATAATGGAAACGGCTATATTAACGATTAAAGTAAAAATTAACACCATAAGGCTTTCTAGCGTTATTTCGGGAATTATTGGTACTTTAAATCTTCCAACTGCATTTAAAATAATCTTCCCAGCAGCAAAAAATAACATAATAGATATAAATAAACCAGCCAAAGTTTCATATTTATTATGTCCATAGGGATGATCTTCATCTTCAGGTTTAGATGCAAAAAAGATGCCTATTAGCCCAACCACATTAGAAGAACCATCTGAAAGGGAGTGGAATCCATCAGCCACCAAGCTGGCACTATTAATAATTGAACCAATGATTATTTTTAGTGCAGCAACCATTATATTGGCTAATAAAATGGTAAATAGAATTTGTTGAACTTTCTTATAATTGTTTTTATCCATAGAAACACCTACTATACTAATTAAACCATATTATTAATTATGTTAATATATATGTTAATTATCCATAAAAGGTTCAAATTGATTCATTAAATTCAAGTTCTATGTCTATAGTATTATATTGGTTAATTATGCTAATGTCAATATTATGGTGTTTTATTTCTGCCTTGCCAATCGGCTGTACTAATGAGGATAGGCGTATAGTGGCTAATTTAATGGAATTAATTTATTGTGGGTAATAGCTACATAGATTAAAACGTTTCTGCGAGACTATCTCTAACAGAGGAATATAAAGTTTTTGGATGGAAAAAATAAGAGCAGTAAAAATTTTATAAAAAGCTATTGACATTTTAGCAGGTTAGGATATAATAATAGTAACGATTACTACTAGATAGGAGTTATTATTATGAACAAGCGATATAGTGCTCAAAAAATGATGATAGAGGATGCTTTGATGAAATTGGATCATCCAACTGCTACAGAAATATATGAATATATTAGGGAATTCTATCCTAATATTAGTTTGGGTACAGTATATCGTAATTTAGGCCTTATGGCTGAATCTGGTGAAGTATTAAGGATTACCCTTGGGGATGCTCCTGATCGATTTGATATTAACACCCACGACCATATTCATGTAATGTGTAGGAAATGTGGCGAAGTATTTGATGCTGAAATCGACAATCTAAAAGAATTGCTAACAGAAATGGACCAATACTTGGAAGGGTATACGGGAGTTCATATAGAAAATAGGAGCATGTATTTCAAAGGTGTTTGTTCTAGTTGTAGGGAACAATCTTAATATGAACCTTGCCGGTGTAACCGGATAAAATAAAAATACATTAAGGAGGAGAGTACTTTATGTCACTTATAGGTAAAGAAATATCAGATTTCACAGTAAAGGCTTTTGTTGACGGAGACTTTAAGGATATTAGTAAGGAAGACTTGCTAGGCAAGTGGTCAGTATTTATTTTCTATCCTGCAGATTTTACTTTTGTATGTCCAACAGAACTAGAGGACGTAGCTGATCTTTATGAAGAATTCAAAAAAATTGACGCAGAAGTATATTCAGTATCAACAGATACCCATTGGGTGCACAAGGCTTGGCATGATACTTCAGACACCATTAAGAAGATTAAATTCCCAATGTTAGCTGACCCAACTGGAAAGCTTTGTAGAGACTTTGGAGTATATTTAGAAGATGAAGGAGTAGCTTTAAGAGGAAGTTTTGTAGTTAACCCAGCAGGAAAGATCGTAGCTTATGAAGTTAACGAAAACAGTATAGGTAGAGATGCTTCTGAATTATTGAGAAAGGTTCAAGCTGCTCAATTTGTTGCAAAACATGGAGATCAAGTATGTCCTGCTAGATGGAAACCGGGAGATGAAACTCTAAAACCTGGAATCGACTTGGTAGGTAAACTATAAAATTTAATTGATTCTTACTTATAGGCTATATTGAGATAAACGCCCTTTTATACTAGAGAGTATAAGAGGGCGTTTTTGATTATAAATAGGCCATTATTTTTCCTAGCTAATAAAATATTTTCCTAAACATATTATGTTAATATGTATAATAGATATATAGTGCAAATATATTTTATATTTACTAAAGGGAGGTTCAACCTAAATGAAGACGATAGTGATGACCGACTCTTGTTGTGATTTGCCATATGATTTTATTAAGGAAAGCAATATTCATGTTATACCCTTTACATACCATATGGATGGTGAAGATTACTCTGATGATTTTGGAAAATCGTTAGACTATAAGGAATTTTATAATAGAATAAGGAAAGGCAGTATGCCTACCACATCTCAAATAACTGCTTTTACTTTTGAAGAAAATTTCAGGAAATTTACCTCAGAAGGCTATTCTGTAATCTATATTGGATTTTCTTCCCAATTAAGTTCTACTTTTAACAATGCAATTTTGGCTAGAAATATGTTATTAGAAGAAAATCCTTCATTAGACATAACCCTTATAGATTCAAGGAGTGCATCTGTTGGACAAGGAGCAATAATATTTTACGTATCTCAAATGTTAAAGGAAGGAAAGTCCAAGGAGGAAATAATTCAATGGGTTGAGGAAAACAAACTAAAAGTTAACCATTGGTTTGTCGTGGATAGCCTAGAACATTTAAAGCGGGGTGGGCGAATTTCCTCTGCTAGCGCTGCTGTAGGGACTTTATTAGATATAAAACCTCTGCTTAATGTAGATGATTATGGTAAATTAAATGTTATTAAAAAGATTAGAGGAAGGAAAAAGTCCATCAAAACTCTATTAGATGTACTTAAATTAAACATAGTCAATCCAGAAGAGCAGGTAATATTTATCAATCATGGGGATTGTTTAGACGAGGCTGAATATCTAAAGGAACTGCTTTTAAAGGAAGTAAGGGTAAAAGATGTAATGATAAATTATGTAGGGCCAATAATAGGTACCCATACTGGACCTGGTATGTTGTGTATGGTTTTTCTTGGACAAGATAGGGGAAGAATATAGATAACTCGAAAGGATGATACGATGAGATACATCGATTTAAGAAGTGATACGGTAACTCACCCAACAGAAGAAATGAGAAAAGCTATGTATGAAGCTGAAGTTGGAGACGATGTTTATGGCGATGATCCAACGGTTAATAGGTTGGAAGAATTAGCAGCACAAATGGTAGGTAAAGAGGCAGCATTATTTGTTCCTTCTGGAACCATGGGGAACCAAATAGCCATTATGGTTCATACTAAGTTGGGAGATGAGATAATAGTAGGAGCTAATAGCCATATCGTTCAACATGAGGTGGGTGCTGCAGCAAGGTTATCGGGTGTCAGTTACTCTGTTGTGGACAACCCAGACGATAAAATATATAAAGAAGATGTGATAAAAAGGATTAGAGATGAGGATATCCATAATCCAACAACGGGATTACTATGTTTAGAAAATGCTTTAGGAAATGGAACTGTAGTAACCTTAGAAGAGATGGAGGAATTATATCGGGTAGCTAAAGAATATGGTATCCCAGTCCATTTAGACGGGGCTAGGCTTTTTAACGCTGCCACCTATTTGAGAGTGGAAGCAAAGGAAATTGCCCAATATGCAGATTCCGTAACCTTTTGTATATCTAAAGGGCTATGTTCTCCTGTAGGATCATTGCTTTGTGGTTCTAAGGAGTTTATAAAAAAGGCTGGAAAGATGAGAAAACTATTAGGCGGTGGCATGAGACAAGCGGGAGTTCTTGCTGCCTGTGGAATAATTTCTCTGGAAAAGATGGTTAATAGGCTTGAAGAAGACCATCAGAATGCAAAGTATTTAGCCCAAAATTTAAATGAAATAGAAGGGTTTTCAGTGGATTTGGATAAAGTCCAGATCAATATGGTATTCTGTGAGATAAGCATAAAGGATTTCAATTCTAAGGAATTTGTTGAATACCTATTAGAAAAAGGTATAAAGGTTAACGATGGTGGAAGCATATTTAGATTTGTGACAAATAAGGATGTAAATAAAAAAGACATCGACTTTGTAATAGATTGCATTAGAGAATATATATATATATAAAATAAATTAGACGATCCAAAAAAAGGGTCGTCTTTTTTATTGAAAGTGTAGGTTGGTAATATTTTAAAAAGTATGAATAATATAAATAAGGTAGGGTAATATTTTAGTAAGATTGATAATCTTCAAACTGTAGATTAGATAGATATTTTGAAAGGGGAATTTGTATGGATAAAGTAAAATTAGCTGTTATATATTATAGTTCCACCGGAACTAACTACCAATTAGCAAAATGGGCAGAGGAAGCTGCAAAGGAAGCAGGTGCGGAGGTAAGGGTGTTAAAGGTACCAGAACTAGCTTCGCAAGCAGCCATTGACTCAAATGCAGCCTGGAAGGCTCATGTTGAAGCCACAAAAGATGTCCCAATAGCCACACCTGATGATTTAGTTTGGGCAGACGCTATTATATTTAGCACTCCAACCCGTTATGGTAATGTGTCATCTCAGATGAAACAGTTCTTAGATACTACAGGAGGAGTGTGGGCGCAAGGTAAGCTGGTAAATAAGGTTGTATCTGCCATGTCTTCTGCAGGAAATCCTCATGGCGGGCAGGAGGCTACCATCCAAAGCCTTTATGTTTCCATGATGCATTGGGGAGCCATAATCGTTCCACCGGGATATACTGATAAATCCGTTTATGTGGCAGGAGGAAATCCTTATGGAACTAGTGTAACAGTCGATGGAGAAGGAAAGATGATAGAGAATGTAGAAGCTGCAGTAAAGCATCAGGCAAAGAGAACAGTGATGGTGGCAGAATGGATTAAAAGGGGAAGTAGGTAAAACAACATATTACAATGGGATAAAGGATTACATCCTTGGCTATAAGGTTTTTCCTTATAGCCAAGACCTTTGAATTGTATTTTTAGAAAGAAGGGGGGAATGAGGTGAAAGGGATTACAAAGATCTTTTTAGTCCTACTATTAATTACATCATTAGCCTTAACCTTAACAGCTTGCGGTTCTTCCGATACATCTAATGGGGATGTGACTTACAAGGATGGAACCTATATTGGGCAAGGCGAAAAAAGGGAATTTGGCTATGAGGAAGCTGAAGTGACCATAGAAGGTGGTCAAATAACCAATATTGTACTTAAAAGGATGACACCAGAAGGGGAAGAAGTGGACTATGATGAGTGGATTGGCGAAGATGGTAGACCCAATTTAAAACAATTTAGGGTGGATATGGCGGAAGAAATGATAGAAAAACAAAGCTATGATGTAGACGCTATAGCCACAGCTACAGAAACTTCCAATGGATGGAAAGATGCAGTTAAAAATGCATTAGAGCAAGCTAAGTAATTTAGTCAAGAGAGCAGGTAATCTGCTCTCTTTTAACAGTCTTTTACTCAGTGATGGCTGAAAGCTTCCCGGCTCAAATCACAATAAGTAAGATAATATTAATGGATTAAAACTCTTTTTTCCTTTTTGTTCTATTAACGGGGAATGAAAAATAATATAAAATAAAAGCAATAGAATTATTTTAGGGGGAAAAATGGCTGGGAAACCAAGAATTCATGTAATAAAGTTAAATAGAAAAATATTACTATTAATAGGTTTTTTACTTATTATCATAATTGGCATAGCCATCTTTAGAAACCAGAGGGTAACTAGGATATTTAGTTATAAGCTAAACCAGACTATTGTATTAGATCCAGGGCATGGAGGAATAGATGGAGGTACCGGAAATCCTAAGGATATCTTAGAAAAGGATATTAATTTGGATATAGGGATAAAATTGAAGAAAGAATTAATAGTGGAAGGGTTTAATGTAGTAATGACTAGGGAAAGAGATGAATCCTTGGAACACTTAAGTAGTATCAATTCATCAAGATATAGAAGGGATTTAGATGCTAGACGAAATATCATAAATTCCAATGAACCCTTAATTTACATAAGCATTCATGTAAATTCCAGCAAAAGCTCATCGGCTAGAGGAGCAAAAATATACCATTTTCCAGGGTCGGAAGATGGGAAGGAGTTGGCAGAAAAAATTGCCCATTCCATAGACCTTTACCTTTATGACCAATATTTAAAGGATGATACAATAAGAGCTGAAGTTTTATCGGAGGATTTTTTCATATTAAGGGAAACTGAATATACGGGAGTATTATTAGAAGTAGGGTTTATTACAAATCTAGAGGAAAACAGATTATTAAAAGATGATGAATACAAAAGGAAAATGGCTTATGCTATAAAAAAAGGGATACTTGAGTATTTGAATTGAGCCAGGCGATAGTAGATAAACTATTACCTGGCTCAGTTGACAATTAGGAGTAACGTGGATCGATATCATACCCCTATATATATAATAATGTAGATAGAAAAAAAGAGGAGGATAGGGATGAAGATTACTATTGACCCAAAGGCCAGAGAATTTATAGAAAGGAACTGTAAGGATAAGGCAATTACCATTAAGCTAATTGTGGCTGCTAAAGGTTGATTAACATGTATAGAACCATCTGTTGAGATGGTAATACCTAAAGATGAATCTCTCTACCATAGATATGATATAGATGGGATTAGAGTATATTGTTCACCAGAGGTTAGGAAGAAAAATGACGAAATAAGGCTTAAATTGATGAGGTTTTTTTGGATTAAATACCTATATGTAGATTGAAAGAAAATGGGGCCTAGTATATTATAATATTCATAGTAATAAATATTGGAGGTTTAATATGAATGATAAAATTTGGGTTATTCTCCTGTTAGTGCTATTGATCCCATTAAAAGTTTACAGCGATTATATGGAACCAACGGAAATACATATGGAAAGAGCTATTGTTTTAGAAGTAGAGGAAGGGGAGAATATTGAAGAAATAGAAGGTTTACTAGGCCAAGTCCAATATGTAAAGCTTCAAATACTTAGTGGGAAGTTCAAAGGCCAAATATTTGAGGTGGAAAACAACCTATCCAACAATATGGCCTATGATATTGTGGTAAAAGAAGGGGATAGGGTAATAGTAGGCATTGAAGAATATGAAGAGGATTTTGTAGAAGTTTACATAACGGATTATGCTCGACAAAGCTATGTTTTCTATCTTTTAGCCTTGTTCATACTGTTAATCCTGGCCATTGGGAGAGGAAAAGGGTTGAAAGCTATATTGACTTTGGGCATTACCATATTTATAATTGTAAAGATATTGTTGCCCTTGATGTTGAAAGGAATAAATCCAATTCCTATTTCCGTTTTAGCTGCCATAGTCATTACCATAATTACCATTTTATTTATTGCAGGAATTAATACTAAGAGCATTTCTGCCATAATAGGTACTTGTAGTGGTGTGATTATTGCTGGAATTATAGCCTACTTTGTTGGCAGCCAGGTTAGGTTAACGGGCCTTAGCAGTGAAGAAGCTACCATGCTCATGTTCATCCCCCAAAGGGTGGATTTCGATTTTCGAGGCCTATTGTTTTCAGGAATCATATTAGGAGCTCTAGGTGCCATAATGGATGTAGGGATGTCTATAGCCTCATCTATAGAGGAAATACACAATGCCAATAAAAGCTTTACAAGGAAGGAATTATTTAATTCAGGCATGAATGTAGGAAGGGATATAATGGGGACTATGACCAATACATTGATATTAGCCTATACTGGCAGCTCCATACCTTTATTGCTCCTATTCATGGCCTATGAAACCTCTATGATTAAAGTCATAAATTTGGACATTATTGCAACGGAAATAGTAAGGTCCCTATCGGGCAGCATTGGATTGGTTCTAACCATTCCATTAACTGCTTTGGTTTCCACCTTCTTAATAAAAAGGGAAAATTCCAAGAAAGAAGGTTTCTAAAAAATTTACATGACTCCAATAGCCAATTGACAAATATGTTAAGCTAATACAATAAAAATATTGTTGACAGAATATATAATGAAATATAGACTATAATTAGATGGTAAAAATTGAATATAAGGTTTAGGTTCTTTTTAAGTAAAGATTAAAAGGGAATCAGGTGAAAATCCTGAACGGACCGGCCACTGTAATTGGTGAGTGACCCTTCAAACTGCCACTGAGACTTATCTTGGGAAGGCGAAGGTAAACTATGAACCATAAGTCAGGAGACCTGCCTAAACTGCAATGTAACATATACCTTCCTGGGTTTAAGGTAATGTGTATTTTTGTGTTGTTTTTATATGAACGGGCCTATAAATGCCTTAACCTATGGTGGTTAAGGCATTTTTTAATACAGCAACAATGCCGAGTATGGATTAGGAACGGAGGGGAGTTAAATGAAGAAGAGAAACGTTTTCCTGTTACTATTGTTATCTATAATAATTATTTTGGGGAACATACAGATTTTTAGGGGAATAAAAGATTATTTTTCTGAAGATGTGGTCTTTGGACAAACTAATAAGCTAGAGATTGAATATTGGATGGATACCAGTGCAGAGGAAATTAGTGAAAGCCAGAGTTCTGAGTCCATGTTAGCCAAGTTAAGAAATGAAAAAGTAGAATTCCATGATTCATCCAAAATCCATGAGGAAGAAAGGGAAAATATCAATTCGAATGCCACAGATTCCAAAGAAAGGAGATCACCTTGGGAAAAGTTATTGGAATCTAAGGAAAAGAGAAAAAAGAATGAAGCATCTATCCAAGACCTAGTCCTTGAAAAGGCCAAGGAAGATAAAATAAAGGAAGATAAAATAAATGAAGAAAAAAATAAAAAAGAAGAAGAAACAATAAATAAGTTTCAGGAGGAAATAAGGAAGCTTAGTCAAAATACAAAGAAGGGTCCTGAAGAAAATAATAAGGACCAAGAAGAGAACAAAAATGTAGAAGAAAAAGCAACAGAAGAACAGAAAAAAGCCACAAAAAAAGCTAAAAAAGAGAAGGAGAAAAAAGAAAGAGAACAAAAAGAAAAGCGTAAAAAGGAAAATATAGTAACCATGCAAATTCGCTGTGATACAGCTGTAGCTAAAGGTATGGCTGATAATCCAGAGTGGCAGGGTATAGTACCTAAAAGTGGGATAATATTAGCTAATACAGAATTTAGAATTAAAGAAGGGGATACGGTATTAGATGTATTACTCATGGCTAAAGAACAGTATAAGTTTCACGTAAGTTATAGAGGCGAAGGGGGATCCGCCTATGTAGAAGGAATTAATAATTTATATGAGTTTGATGGTGGTCGTTGGAGTGGCTGGATGTACTGTGTAAATGGCTGGTATCCAAACTATGGAGCAGGAGCATATGTGCTTAAAGGTGGAGATGTAATCGAATGGAACTATACCTGTAATCTAGGCAAAGATTTAGGACAAGAATGGATAGGTGATTAATAGTAAAGGATGGGATTTGATTGGAAGGATACATAAAATTAAAAAAAGTCCGGAAAGAGTTTATCTTAGGAAAAAACATAATTAAGGCTGTAAATGGAATAGATCTGTCCATAAAAAAGGGAGAAATGCTTAGGATAGCTGGACGTTCTGGCTCGGGCAAGTCAACACTTTTAAATTTAATGGCTGGATTGGAAAAGGTTACATCTGGTGAAATAATAATTGCTGGTGGTCATATTGAAAAAATGAATGAAAGAGAACGAATCAGATTCAGGAGGGAAAATATAGGCTTTATATTTCAATCTTACAATTTATTACCTCAATATACAGCATTAGAAAATGTAGCCCTTCCCTTGATATTAAGGGGGGTAGCTCCTAAAGAAAGGGAAAAAATGGCCAAAGAAATTATGGAACAAGTAGGGATATACTCCCATGCAAATCATAAACCAAATGAAATGTCTGGAGGGCAGCAGCAACGTGTAGGTATAGCTAGAGCCTTGGTTACAAACCCACCAATAGTTTTTGCAGATGAACCTACAGGAAATTTAGATACAAAGACAAGTGAACAAGTAATGGAATTATTAGAAAAACTTTTCAAGGAAAAGGGGACAACCTTTGTATTAGTATCTCATGATGAGGACACAAGGGATTATATAGAAAAGACCATATATTTGGAGGATGGAAAAATCATAAATTCAAAACTGAATAAGGAGGAAAATCATTGAATCTAAAAAGAAAAGGTTTTATAGGCATATTAGTGCTTATATTATTAATTTCATTTATATTTGCATATAAGCCATCTGCTAATTATGCAGCAGATGATACTACCACTACTCCTAAGCAAAACAAACCGGGACAGGATAAAATCGAAGTAAGCGATAAAAAAGCCATTGTAATAGCAGATACAGGTACTAAGGCAGTAGTTGGTAAACCAGGAGATAAGGTGCGAATAGAATTGCCCTTAGCAGTTAATAGGGAATATGTACCCAGCTTAAATTACGTACTTAGAAATATTACCATAGAGCCAATCATTCCTACTGAAAGATCTGAAATAGAAAATTGGCCTTTTGAAATTGATAATGCCAGCTATATTAAAAGAATAAAAGATATGACTTACAACAGCCGAGCAGACGTATTTTATGATTTTACTATATCTCAAAGGGCCCAAAAAGGGGTTTATCCAGTTCCATTTTTGATAAATGCTACAATTTGGAGAAAAGATGATATAAATGGGACTCAAATAAAGGAAGATGTAGAATTTGAATTGTTTGCCTATGTAAATGTAACAGAAAATGGTAGCGAATCTAAGGTTACAAATGAAATGGGGGCACTAAGTGTTGCTACAGTAGAAAAGGATGGTTCTTTGATTCCGGCACCTCAAGGGAATGCAGGAGAAAGGATAAAGTTCAAAATACCAATAATAAACAATGGAGGTACATTAACTGATATAAATATTCATCCCGTAATATCCACTTCATTAGACGAATGGCCTTTCATAGTAGAAGTAGTCAATTATGGAAGAAAGATACCTCGAATGAATCCCAGGGATGTAATTACGCTAGAATATGAATTTACGATATCCCCAGAGGTTACCTCAGGAGCTAAACCCATAAACTTTAGAGCTACATATATGGAAAATGGGAAGATGGAAGAAAGTTTGTTTTCTGCCTATATAAATGTAATTAAGGGTAAAGAAGAACCTAAAGAACCAGTAGAGCTTCCAGATTCTGTACCAAAACTTATGGTTGTATCCTATACCACAAATCCAGAAACCATATATGCTGGCAAACCCTTCGAACTAACGCTGAAGCTGCAAAATACTTCAAAGAATAAGAGTATAAAAAATGCAAGTATTGCTTTAACATTGGCTGAAGAAGAATTAATGCCAGATATAGGCAAAAGTGATAGTGCCTATATTGACTATTTGGGGCCAGAAAAAACCGCAACTAGAACCTTTTATTTAAAAGCACTCCCAACAGCTGTCAACCCAACTTCCATAATAGTAGTTAATATGGAGTATGAAACTCCTAAAGTAACTAAAGGAACCTATTCTCAAGCAATAGTATTGGAAATAAAACAAGAAGTAAAGGTATCCTTAGGTGAGCCTGCAATCTATGGGGCAGAACACGCTAAGGGAGAACCAATTGCAGTAACCATACCCATAATGAATAAAGGCAAGGGAAAAATATTTAATTTACAGGTGGATGTAGAAGGGGAAGGTCTAGCAATGGTAGAGGAATACTATGGGGGAGATTTGCTGCCAGCAGCTAAAACTGATGTAGACTTTCAAATAATAGGGACCAGCCCGGGCGAAATACAAGGAAGTTTTATTATAAAATATGAAGATATAGATGGAGCAGAATACATGGAAGAGTTACCCTTTCAATTGGTAATAAAAGAGGAGGATTATTTAGGCAGTCAAATTGTTGAAGAACAAATCCAAACCAAAAGCAAGAAAAATAAAGACCTTATTGTGGGAGGAACTCTAGGGGCATTAGCTTTAATTGGAGGAGCCTATTATATGATAAAAAAGGGTAGGTTTAAACTATGATGAGGACTAGGGACTTTTTCCGCATGGGTTTTATAAATCTGTGGAGAAGAAAGGTAAGGACAATTTTAACGGCTTTAGCCATGACGGTAGGAGTAGCATCTATAGTGGTACTTGTTTCAATAGGTTTAGGTTATGATCAGACCTATAGGGAAACCATAGAAGAAATGGGAAGTTTAACTAAAATAGATGTAATGCCACCAAGGGACAAAAAGGGAAAAGTGCCATTATTAAACGAGAAAGCAGTAATGTCTTTTAAAAAATTAGATGGAGTAGAGGCGGTAACACCAGTTTTGCAGGTATTTCCATATTTAAAAAATGGGAAATACATAACCCTTATTAAACTTTACGGTATAGATATGAAAACTGCTCCTAGTTTTCAATTGATTCCATTAGAAGGGGAACTGCCTTTAAAAGGTACTAGAATAAGACCTGAAATAATGCTAACCGACGATGTCCAAGACTCCTTTGTGGACCCGGAAACCTGGGAAAAGATAGAAATTGCCTCCATTAAAAAGCCCCTAGATCCAATGAAATCTAATATTAGGATGTCCTTTAATTATGAATCCTTAATGGGTGAGTACCAAGCAGGGGAAGATGGCAGGGCACTTCCTATGGGGAAAAATTACAGAGTTCAAGTTACAGGAATATGCAGCAATCAGAACCGCAATTATGATACTTCTGGATTCATGGAATATGAGATTTTGGAGGAAATAATGAAAGATAATGAAGAATATATGCCTTCAGTACCAAAAGAAGATGAGGAAGACAATGAATTATCAAAACTTCAAACCTATCAGATGGTATGGGTAAAAGCTGAGGACACAGACTCTGCACAAGATGTAATAGCTGCAATTAAAGCAGCAGGATTTGAAACCTACTCCTTAAACGATATGTTAGAGTCAGTTAGAAGACAATCCAAGCAAATTCAGGGAGTGCTTGCAGCCATAGGAGGAGTATCCCTTTTGGTAGCAGGAATAGGTACTGCCAATACTATGATGATGTCAATTAATGAAAGAACGAAGGAAATAGGCATATTGAAAGTTTTGGGCAGTGAATTAACGGATATAGTAAAGATGTTTTTAGTAGAAGCAGTGATAATTGGAATAATAGGGGGAATTATAGGCCTGGCACTAAGTTTTGGTCTGCAAAGGCTGTTGCCTGTACTTTTAAAAGAAATGGAAGTAAGGTCTATAATTCCACCATGGTTAGCCGTAGGTGGAGTCCTTTTTGCAGGTTTAGTAGCTGTAATATCTGCATTAGGTCCTGCAATTAACGCCATGAGAGTAAGTCCACAGACAGCCATAAGGACAGAATAGCAGGGGCTGAAGTGCAGTTTATCATAAATACTGTGCTTGGGGGTGAAAAAATGAAATAGGATATATCTTATGGGAATAGGGTCCTTAAAAGAAAAATTTATTAAAGGGGGAATTAGAATATGTTTAAAAGCAAGAAAAGAATATTTAGCTTGTTGTTAGCATTGGTATTAGTATTGGGATTGAGTGTGTCTGCATTTGCAGAGATGGAAATACTGCCGGATGACGGAGTTTTGGAGGTAAAAGCAATAGATGGTTCAAATGAATATTCAGTGGAAATGAAATTTGTAGAGGTAAATGGTGTGACCAGATATACTGGGTATATTGAGTTTCCTAGTAATAGTGTAGATTTAAGTGATGTACAAATAGAAGCTGAGTTTGACGATTTAGAATATAGTCTAGAAGTAAATGGAGTCCCATATACTTCAAACATGAGTGTAAACTTTAGTGATGGATATGTGGATTTTGTTCTGAAATCAGGTAGTACAATTTTTAGAACCTATCAAATAAATGCAGGTATTAAGGGGACAAACACACCGATAATAGTTGCCATTGACTTAAAAAATGCAAATGATTGGATAGATGGAAGGTATAAAAGCAAAAATAAAGAAGGTTATGTAGTTCCACTAGCAGAAGACTATCCTTTAGCAAAAGATAGGGTACAGAATGCAGTAGATGGTTTGGAAAATGGACAGTTGAGTGTAATAGTATTGGCAGATATAGGGGAGTCAGCAATGGATGTATTTAAAAGAGCAATAGGTGCTAGATATCTGAACCTTAATGCAATAGGTGCAGACAGTGGATATGTAAGTGAAATTGGAAGAAATGGTCATGAAACTCTACCAGCTTTACTATTCCAGGAGACACACCCAGAGGATTTTCCACCTGAAGAGTGGTGGAATGACAGAACAGGCTGGATTTATAAGATGAACGATGAGGTCCCCAATATGGGAGCAAGCCAATATATAATAACAGCAAGTGATGAAACTATGATATGGGGGTATACCTTTGACTGGGGTATAGACCTAGGTGGACCTGAATGGTAGTAAAAAATTAAAGATAATATATGGGGCAATATTGTCCCATATATTATCCAGATAAAATATAGGAAGATAAGGGAGATTCATATGAAAAAAAGCCTAAAACTAAGAAGAATATTAAGCTTTCTTTTAGCAATTACGATTTTACTTTCAACTGGAAGTTTTGCTTTTGCTCATGATAGGAAATTTGAGTGGAAGGCTTATGTTTTTCAGAGGATATTCTCTAAGGAACATTTTTATCCAGGCACGATTATGCCCAAGAATATTTTAAATGATACTTTAGTGGGAAAATATATCAAATATACTACCTTTGTTCCTCTAAATGTTAAAGAGGCTACTATTACAAAAGCAGAAACAAGGGCCTGGAATATAATGGAGGACAGATTTAGTAACCCCCCATTGGGAGAACTTGTACCAGATGGAAAAAAACATAACTATGAATTACCAGTAAAGCATCTATATAAATTTACCTATGATAATGATACTAGGGAAGACTTCATGCCTGCATGGTTTATGGAAAATTACGATAGAAGTCAAAGGGTAGACCCTAAAGAAGTAGATGATTTAAAAGATGACTTTATAAAAGCATTAAATAGACTTCAAGGATTAGCAGATGCAATAGAAAATCAAGGAGTGCCTAAAAAGGCAGGAGACTATCATCCTACTTTGAGGGCCTATGCCTTAAATGCAATTAGAGAATGGAAGCAGATGCTTTTAGATAATTGGAGATTACCAGAATCAGGGTTTGATATATATCTATCCAGGGCCAAAATAGAAGCATCTATCCCGCTGCTCTATGATATTGTAGATTACGTAGAATCCCATAGGATAAATGAGGCAGAGATATTGGATTTTAGAATAGGTGAATATGCAGGGATTATTGATAGGGAAAATTCTTTAGTTAACATATACATTCCAAAGGATATGGAATTAGATGAATCACAGATTAAGATAGCAACCCCTGACTGGGTGGTAGCAAGGCATAAATCAGGGAATTTAAAAACAGATGGAGAAGCAATCTATTCAGTAAAGCCCATTGATGCCATACATGAAAAATACCTCGATTATTATGGTATAAAAGATTATAGCCACTTGGAAAGAGAATGGATAGTAAAGATACTGCCCGAGGAACCTGACCCACTAGTAAATTCGCTAATCTATACGAGTAAATATGGGGAAAGAATATATGGAAAGATAAATGGAGATACCATAGATTTAGAAATACCCTTTGAAGTTGATCTAAAAAATTTATCTTTAGATTTATTCCATACAGGCACATCTGCTTATTATATAGATGAAAAAGGCAGTCAAATCCCAATAACAGTTGACCAAACTATAAATGCAGAGGAAATAAAAAAAATAAAAGTAGTAAATAAGGAGCTAGAAAAAATTTACAATCTCAATATCAGTTTTAGAAAGTCTAGTCACAATGAAATTATTTATTTTAGTATAGGTGATTATGTAGCTGACATAGACCATGAAAAGGGAAAGATTCTTATAGAAGTACCTTATGGTTCAGATATTTCCGCACTAAGGCCCTATATCAAGGTTGATTATAGAGCTAAAATAATACCAGATTCAGGAGAGGAACAGGACCTTACAAAACCTGTGACATATAAAGTAATATCTGAGTCAGGAGCTACTAAGGAATATGAGGTAGCGGTAATTATTGGGGAAGCTTCTTCGGAAAATGAAATCCTGTCCTTTAGGGTGGGGACTATAGAAGGCAAAATAGAAGGAAATGATATTGTTGTAGAGGTTCCTTCATCTATTGATTTAAAAAAGGTAAAACCCTTTATTGAAGTTTCTCCAAATGCAAAAGTAGAACCTGCCAGCTTTGAAGAAGTGGACTTTTCCAAAGGGCCCGTCGATTATACAGTAACCGCTGAAAACGGAGACCAGAAAACCTATAAAGTTTATGTAAGATATAGTGACAAAGCAAAAGTAGGCCCCAGTGAAGAATATATGAATATGCTCAAGAAGCTGAGGGACAACATATATGCTAAATATAAAAAAGAAGCTACTTCGGAAGACTGGGAATGGATGAATATAGGCTTTTATGAGGGAAAAAATAACGGATTCCCTGATGGAATAAGAAAAACATATGAAGATTTGCCTGAAAGATTTGATATGTATAAGGAAATAGGAGAACTATCCAGCTCTAAGATTACGGATTTTGCTAGATTTGCTATGACTTTAACTGCTTTGGGAATAGATGCTTCCAATCTGGAACCATTTAAAATTAATGATAAGCCCTTTAGGACAGACTTAAACAGACCTTTTGGAAAAGAGGTTAACAATATAATGGAGATGCTGTATAACGAAAATCTTGGTGGCATAAATGGGGCGGCTTTTTCCCTTATAGCACTGGACATGGGGAATTATTCTATACCTGCTGATTCGGTTTTAAAAAGGGAAGATTATATTGAATTTCTATTAGATCATGAATACGGTTCTGATAGATTTGGGATTGACATGGTGGCCATGTTGATGCAGGCCTTATATCCATATCAAAATCATCCCATTTATGGGGAAAGAGTAATGGAGAAATTAGAAGAAGGGGTAGAATTGTTTACAGGTTCTAAATCAGCCAAAGGGGTAGAGCCTTTAAGTGATGATTTTTTAGGGATTTCATGGGGTGATGCAAATAGTGAATCCACATCTCAAGTTATAATTGCCCTCTGTTCCATGGGAATAGATCCTTTTTCCGACTATAGATTTTCCAGAGGACCAGAAGATAATATGATAGTCAATTGGATAAAGAAATTTGTAACCCCTGCTATAGACGGATTTGGACATACCAATAATACTTACAATTTCATGGCAACCTACCAAGGCATGTATGCATTGCAGTGGTATATTAATTTCGTAGAAAATGGAGGAAAACCCTACTCCTTATACTATGACGGAGTGCCCTTTGATTTTAGCAAGGAATTTAGCAAAGATACAGAAATTATAAGATTTGAGCTGTTGGGTAAAAACGGCATCATAGACCATGAACTAGGCATTATTACAGTGGAGCTGCCAGGAGAAATATCAGATGAAGAATTAAAAAATATAATACCTATAATAGAAATCCCCAGAGGTGCAACCATATCCCCAAGTGCGGAGGAGAAACAGGATTTTTCAAAAGATGTAGAATATGTGGTAACAGCAGAAGATGGTATAACCACAAAAAAATATTGGGTCAAAATAGAAAGGAAAGAAGGGGTAAAGAGCGGGAAAAAAGACATATTGGCTGGCAAGGTGATAGGTTTTTCAGATGCCAAAGTCTATATAGATAATCAAAAGGGAATTGTTAATATAGAGCTTCCAATTGACACTGATGAATATGAATTAAAAAATCTTATAGTATCCTTTAATCACCAAGGGGTAAGTATATCTCCTGATGAAACTGAACCGCAAGATTTTACTAAAGGAGCAGTTATATATACAGTAACGGCAGAAGATGGGACTCAAAGAGAATATAGGGTAATGGTTATTATAAAACAAGAAGCAAGTTATAGATTTACAAAATTTGTACTAAGAGGTGTAGAAGGCCATATAGATGTAAGAAAGCAATCTATTGATTTTAAATTTCCCTTTGGAACCTATTTAGAGGAAGTTTTCATAAATGAAGCGGAGTTTGAACCAAAGGACAGCACTACTTCTATAAGTCCTGGATTAAAAGAGCCAGCTGACTTTAGCCAAAGAAAAAAGGTGCAGATCATTCCATATCCATTGCCACCAGATGGTCCCATAGAATACGACTTAAATATAGAATATGTATCTCCAGCGGGGAATAGCAGGATTGAAAAATTTTCAGTAGCTGGTGTTGAAGCTGATATAATAGGCAATACCATTAAACTAACACTTCCAAAGGGGCTGGATAAATTTGATGTTGAAGATTTAGTTCCAGACATTGAATGGACTGGAAAGACTATAGATCCAGAACCAAATAAAGAAAGCAATTCTTTAAAAGATTATTATAAGGACTATATATTAACAGATGATGATGGAAATGTAAATCTGTATACAGTAAAAATAATTAGTTCAGGTCAAGAAGAACCCAAAAATGAAGATGATAGCAATAAAGATGGCAAAGACGAGATGAAAATAGAATCCTTTAAAATAAAAGGTATAGAAGGGGAAATAGATGATAATAATGGAAGGATATATATAGAGCTTCCCTATGAACTGGATTTACGAAATGTATCTCCTATTATTGAAACATCTAAGGGAAGTAATGTATATCCAAGTTCAGGACAAGTATTGGATTTAAGATACGATAACAAATTTATTCTATCCGATGGAAAGAAAACCAAGGTCTACACTTTGATTATAAGGGTTTTAGAGCCAAAACCTGCCACAAAACTCTGGAGATATTTGGAAGAATTCATTGAAACAGAGGATTATCAGGTGGTATATTAGGTAAAGAAAAGGGGGAGGTATATGAAAAGACTAATTAAAGTGATATTAGTACTTACCTTGGTGCTTGTAAGTATGATGAACATTAATTGTGTTGGGCCTTCATATGCTGAGTCAATAGATGCAGATAAGTATATAGTTGATATTAAGATAGTGGATATATCTGGAGAAAGAGCAGCCAAATTTTTTAATGGCTATGAGCTTATAGATAATAAAATAATTTTAAAGATTACTGAAAATGCTTATTTTGATGCTTTTCGTATTCCTAATAGGGGATATCATTTAAAATATTCCAAACTAATAATAGAAACAGCCAATATTGAAAGGATAAAGGTTAATAATCCAGCAGTGCGTGTAGCTGGAGGAGTAGAATATAGAGGAGTAGAGAATCTTGATAAGACAGCGGCTGAGTGGGAAGCAGGGATTCCTTTTGTAGATATGGGATTCATGCATCCAACAGCGGGGGGGCAGGTTGTATTCGATAAAGATGCCCCACCTATATTTACATTTGTAACAGATGAAGGGTCTGAATTTATGATGACTTGGGAGGCCATAAAAGTAGAAGAAGAACCAAGGCTGAAATTAACAGTAAAGCCTGAAGCAGGCACATCTGTATCCTGTGATCCAACTGTAAAAGCAGGGTTTACAGATGGAGAAAACTATAAGGAGTTGAAAATCGGAGATAGAGTTAGTGTTACAGCATATGACGGATATAAAAGTTTTTTTAGCAAGTGGAATATATCAGGTATGGATGATAATAAATTTAAAGAATTATTTGGAGAAGAAATAACCACTAGGGATATTGAATTTGAAATAACCAAAGAGATTTTTGATATAGCAAAAGATAATAAATTAACCATTGAAGCGATCTATTATAATTATACCGTAATAGATACTACTGAAACAAGCCAGGAACAAGGTGAAGTAGTTACTAAAGTTTTAAATAGAAATATAAAAGCAGAAGACGGCTTCCCCCTTGCGTATAGAAGTGATGATATAGAATTTAGGGCAGTACCTAAGGAAGACTATGCTTTTGACAGATGGGAATTTATGCCTCCTGGTGTTGTTGGAGAAAATACCCTGAATCCTTATGTGAATTTAAACAAGCCCATTATTAAAATAAAACTTCCTAATATGGTAGTAGACGCTATGGATCACAAAGCCAACTACCACCTTAGAGTTAAGGCAGTTTTTAAGGAGAAACCACGAGCAATTGAAAGAATATATGATTTTGATGATGTGGAATATATCCAAGGATATGATAAATATGAATTGCCTGAAACAGTAAAGGTTAAATATGATGATGGACAGGAAGGATATGAAATCGTAAGCTGGGATAAAGCGATAGAAGATGCAGTATTGGGGGAAAATATTTTTACAGGTACGGTTTCAGGAACAGATCAAACCGTATCACTCAAGGTTACTATAAGAAAAATTAGAGGGATCAAGGAAGAGGATAAGGTTCAAGAAGTTACAGTATATGTGGATAGTTTTGGGGGTTATTTGGTCTATAGATTGCCAAAAACTGCAAGAGTAATACTAGACGACAATAGTGAGAGAATTGTAAATATTGGGAAATGGGAAGGTAATGATGTATATCTAAGTGATTGTTTTATTTACAATAAACATGGGATCTACGAAGCAGAGGGCATAATAGAAGGTTTTGATGAAAGAATTAAATTCATACTAAATGTAAAGAAAGAATCAGAGAAAGACAAAATTATGGTTGAATTCAACACCAATGGTGGCAGTGCTATATCATCAATTGAGGTAGAAAAGGGCCAAAGGATTGCAAAACCGGAAGATCCAGTAAAAGCAGGATTTAAGTTTGCAGGGTGGTATATTGATGAAGAATTAAGGGAAGAGTTCGACTTTAATAGACCAATTACAGAAAACATAACCCTATATGCAAAATGGGAAAAAGATATTTCTACAGAGGAACCGCTGAAAATAACTTCTGTGGAATTGATTAAAGATGGGAAAACAATAGCAACAGGGGTTATGAAGGGTCAAAAAATAACACTAAAACTTCCAAAGGGTTATGATGAATCCATCATAGATGGACAGCATTTTCTCAAAATAACTGGTACGGAAGGGGCCTTTCTTAGACAAGAAAGGGGATACGATGGGCCAATAGAAAAATGGGCTGCAGGAATTATATCCAACAGTATTATGGCTGAACAATCTGAAAAGTTTACTATATATAGAGATAATAAATCTGTAGAGTATATTATAGAAATAATAGCAGAAGCAAATGAGGTGCTGGAGTATACCGTAATCTTTAATACCATGGGTGGAAGTGTAATTCCCCCTATAAAAGTTAAAGAAGGGGAAACAGTACCAATACCAAAGGAACCAACAAAGGAAGGCTATAAATTTGTGGGATGGTACAAAGATGTACTCTACAGATATGAATACGATTTTAATACAATAATAAAAGACGATATGGAACTATTCGCCAAATGGGAAAAATCAGACAATTCCCCAAAGCTGGAAGAAAAGCAAGAGCCAAGGATTACCAGTTTCAGCCTACTAGGAATACCTGGAGCTATTAATCATAGTAAAGAAACTATAAATGTATATTTGCCATTTTATATGGACTTAGAATATTTAGTTCCAGAGATAAAATATGAAGGGGATGAAATTTATCCAGACATTGGCATGCCTCAAAACTTTAATAAAACTGTTTACTATACAGTATCAGTAAAAGGCTATGGTTCTAAAACCTATAAAGTTTATGTAGATGTGCCAAGGGAACGTGATAGGTACGATAGACGAGACAGGCATATTTATTATGAACCTGAGAATTGGTATAGATCTTTACCAAGGAGCAGTAGTGGAGATAAAGACAGTAAAGATTGGTATGAAATAAGCCAAGAAATTAAAAAGAAGAGGTTAGAAGAAGAAAGGCCTTCATTAACTAGCCAGAAAGTTAGAACCATTGCTTTTAATGAAGCAGGACGGATTACAGCCCAAAGCGGAAGTGCCAAGAGGGACTTATCTATTATTCAAGGGAATGATCATGTAGAAATAAAATTAATTCCTATGGATCAAAATGATAATATAAAAAACCAAATTAACATTCCTGCAGAGGTATTAACTAATCTTAATGAATTAGGCTTCGACTATTTAAAATATAGTACAGATTTTATAAAAATTAAAATCTTTCCATTCATGGACAGTGCAGATGGATTGTATCTAAATATTAAACCTGCACCAAGTGAAAAAAATAACGATATACAATCAATTTGGGCTAAAACTAAGGGGGCAGGAAAGGTATTTCAAATTGAAACTAATTCTACCAAAGCTGGCCTTTCCTTTGAAATGAAATTGGACAAGGATTTACCAAGGGAATATATAAGAGTAGTTAAATACAATTATATGAAAAGTAAATTTGAAGACATAAGTCCACATAAATGGTCTGTAATTAACGGACATGTTTATGTAGAACAAGTATCAGACGGAGTGTATGGGATTATCTATAAAAAATAAATGATTTATGAAATGTATTAACTAAAAGGGCTTATATTACTACAGTATTTAAGCCTTTTTAGTTAAATACATAAAAAACGAAAGGAAGGAAAATATGAACTTCAAAAATAAAAAACTATTTCTCCTAATATTGATAATAATTTTATCTCTACATTTATTTGCCTGCAGTAGTAGCAATAAAGCAGGTGTTGATTTAGATAAGCAAATAGAAGAAACAGCCAACCTTATGGTTAAAATGGTAACAGATCCTACAGTTTCTTCTTTAGGCGGGGAATGGACAGTATTTTCTTTAGCCCGTTCAGATTTAGATATAGATAAGGCCTATTTTGAAAAATACTACCAAAACCTGGTACAGGCCTTAAAGGAAAAGGATGGTATATTGCATGATAGAAAATACACTGAGTATTCTAGAGTGATATTAGCCTTAACAGCTATAGGTAAAGATCCTACAGATGTGGAAGGCTATAATTTGCTAGAGGCATTAGGAGACTATGAAAAGGTTATATATCAGGGCATAAATGGCCCTGCCTTTGCCCTTATAGCCTTAGATTCCAAGAATTATGAAATACCCTATAATCCAAATGCAAATATTCAAGGTACTAGAGATATGTATATAGAATATATATTAGAGCATCAATTAAGGGATGGAGGATTTTCCTTATTAGGAGAGGAACCATCAGATCCAGATGTAACAGCCATGGTATTACAAGCCTTGTCTAAATATAAAGAAAAACCAGAAGTAGAAGAGGCCATAGGAAAGGCTTTGGACTATCTATCCAGCATTCAGTTAGAAGATGGAGGCTATTCAAGCTGGGGCTCTGCCAATTCCGAATCTGTAGTTCAAGTAATAGTAGCCCTTACAGAGTTAGCCATAGACCCAGATGACGAAAGATTTGTAAAAGGAGGCAATTCCTTAATGGACAACTTGCTAACCTTTTATTTAGATGGTGGAGGTTTCATGCATATAAAAGAAGGGACTAAAGAAAATGGTGGAGGGCAGGCAGGTACATTAGACCTTATGGCAACAGATCAAGGATTGTATGCGCTAATAGCATATAAAAGATATAAAGACGGGAAAAACAGCTTATATGATATGACTGATGTTAAATGAAAGTGGTGGCTATATCATGAAAAATATAAAGATAAAAATAGCCTTTGTAATAGCAGTTATATTGGTTATTTCATTTTTTCTAAGTGGAAAAAATGAAATAGTCCCTTTAGGTTCAGAACAATTAAAAAATCCAGATATAGAAGGCGAAAGTCAAGTAAAAATAATAGCTGAAGATAATAAAAATAAGGGAGAAAAAGACAAATACCTTACGGATCCAGTTCCTGAGGGCAAACCTAAACCAGTAGAATGGCAGGATGTGGTTATAAATAAAGAAAAAGAGCTAACTATAACTTTATCTGTAACTTGCAAAACTATATTTGACAATTTAGATAAATTTAATAAGGATAAGCTAGAAGTATTGCCAGAAGACGGGGTTATATATCCTGCTCAGGAAGTGGTCTGCTATGAAGGAGAATCTGTATTCGATGTTTTATTAAGGGAGATGCTAAAGAATAAAATCCATATGGAATTTGTCATGGTCCCAATGTATAATAGCCATTATGTGGAAGGAATTAACAATATTTATGAATTTGACTGTGGCGAGCTAAGCGGTTGGATGTATAGAGTAAATGGCTGGTTTCCAAACTATGGTGCAAGCAGATACCAGTTAAAGGATGGAGATGTGGTAGAGTGGATATATACTTGTGACCTAGGAAGGGATATAGAGGGACAAGATGCCACTTTTGGAGGCGAAGAATGATGGACAGTTTTTCTAATTTTCACCCTATAATAAATTTCATGTACTTTTGTGCAGTAATATGCTTCAGTATGTTTTTTATGCATCCCATATTCCAAGTAATAGCTTTTGCGGGGGCCTTTATATATTCAGTAATGTTAAAAGGCAAAAAAGGGCTTAAGTTCAACATATTATATATGCTGCCTATGCTAATATTCATGACCCTGTTAAATCCAGCCTTCAACCATGAAGGAGTTACCATATTGTTTTATCTAAAAAATGGCAATCCAATAACCTTGGAATCTATTATCTATGGTGTGGCAACAGCTCTAATGTTCGTAACGGTATTATTATGGTTTTCTTGTTACAATGCAGTCATGACATCGGATAAATTTATATATATTTTTGGCAGAATCATACCAACCTTATCCCTAATAATATCAATGGTACTTCGCTTTGTTCCAAGATACATAGCACAGATAAAGGAAATATCCTATGCTCAAAAATGTATTGGAAGGGATTTCTCACAAGGAAATATTATCAAAAGGGCAAAAAATGGCATGAAAATTCTATCCATCATGACCACATGGGCCTTGGAAAATGCCATTGAAACAGCTAACTCCATGAAGTCCAGAGGCTATGGCTTACTTGGCAGAACTAGCTTCTCTATATTTCGTTTTGATAATAGGGACAAGATAGTTCTTGTTATTTTGATATGCTTAACTGCCATTATATTAGCAGGTGCATTAATGGGGCAGAATACTATCAGATTCTTCCCATCAATTAAGTTTGTAGATATCTCACTTTTTAGTATTTTTCTATATATATCCTATCTTATATTATGTATGTTACCAGTTATCATCAATATAGTGGAGGAAATGAAATGGAAGCGTATAGAATCGAAAATTTGAGCTTTTCTTATCCTCAAACGGATAAAAAGGCTCTTTTAAATATTAGTATTAGCATAGAAAGTGGGGAATTCATAACCCTATGTGGAAAAACCGGTTCTGGAAAGAGTACATTATTAAAGCAATTAAAATCTATACTTACTCCTTATGGGAAAAGGGAGGGGGCAATATATTTTTTTGGGCAGCCCCTAGAAGAGGTAGATGAACGGGAACAGGCTTTTCAAATAGGTTATGTGTTTCAAAGCCCAGATAATCAAATAGTTACAGATAAGGTTTGGCATGAGCTGGCTTTTGGGCTTGAAAGCCTAGGATATGATAGTAATACTATACGCCTTCGTGTAGCTGAGATGGCTAGTTTCTTTGGTATACAAAATTGGTTTTATAAGAATGTTACAGAACTTTCAGGAGGCCAAAAGCAAATATTAAACTTAGCAAGCATCATGCCCCTAGACCCTAGAGTACTGATACTAGATGAACCAACTTCACAGCTAGACCCTATTGCAGCCTCTGATTTTCTGAATATGCTTAAAAAGATAAACAGGGATCTGGGAATCACCATTATAATGACAGAACATAGGCTCGAAGAGGTTATACCTATTTCAGATAGGCTGGTGGTATTGGATGAGGGTAAAATAATCGTAGAAGGTTCTCCTTCATATGTAGGCAAGAGACTATATGAAATGGACCACCCTATGTTTTTAGCCATGACAACAGCAATGCAAGTCCATGCCAGTGTGACAAACAGCAGTACCTACCCTATTACCATCAATGAAGGAAGAAAATGGATAGATGAGATTGCTATTGGGAAAAAAGTAATAATGACTTACCCAGAACCCCAGCCAAGACCTAATAAGAAGGTAATAGAATTAAAAGATGTATGGTTTAGATATGAAAGGAATTCACCTGATGTTATTAAGGGATTATCTTTAGATATTAGGGAAGGGGAGTTTTATTCTATTGTAGGAGGTAATGGAACAGGAAAAACTACTGCCTTATCTTTAATGAATGGGATAAACAAGCCCTATAGAGGAAAAATCACAATCAGTGAAAAGAATACTGTAACACTTCCTCAAAATCCACAAAATTTATTTGTAGAAAAGACCGTAGAATCAGATTTATATGAAATGTTATCGGATATGAAATTAACTCAAGAAGAAAAAGGAAATAGGCTTGATAAAATTATAGAAATAACGGAAATAGAAGATTTGCTTTCAATGCATCCATATGATCTAAGCGGAGGAGAGCAGCAGAGAGTAGCCTTAGCCAAGGTTTTGTTACTAGAACCTAAAATACTGCTTCTTGATGAACCTACTAAAGGTTTGGATAATTTTTTCAAGGACAAGCTTGCAAAGATACTTAAAGAACTAACTAATAAAGGTGTAACCATAGTCATGGTATCCCATGATATTGAATTCTGTGCAAAATATTCAGATTATTGTGCCCTATTCTTTGATGGGAATATTATTACCTCCAATACCACGAGGGAATTTTTTTCAGGAAATAGCTTTTATACAACTGCAGCAAACCGCATGGTGAGGCACCTGTGTAAGGATGCAGTAACAATAGAGGATGTGATTGCTTTATGCAAAGAAGGATTAAGGGCAGGCATTTAAATCATAGAAATGTTGTATCAGTTTTATTAATAATATTTGTTATTCCTGCCACTATTTTATTTGGCATATTTTATTTAAAAGACAGAAAGTACTATTTTATAAGCCTTGTGATCGTGTTGTATACAATGCTTCCCTTCTTCATGATATTTGAGAATAGAAATCCCAAAGTTAGGGAGATAGTAATTATTGCAGTGCTGTCAGCCATTGCTGTAGCAGGAAGAGCAGCTTTTTTTATGCTGCCTCAATTTAAGCCTGTTGTGGCCATAGTCATAATAACCGGAGTTACTTTGGGGGCAGAATCAGGTTTTCTAGTAGGGGCCATAACAGGATTTGTATCAAATTTTTTCTTTGGGCAAGGTCCATGGACTCCATGGCAGATGTTTTGCTTTGGAATTATTGGTTTTTTAGCAGGCATATTATTCCAAAAAGGCTTATTAAAAAGGGATAGATTATCCTTATGTATTTTTGGTGGTTTATCTACATTTTTCATATATGGAGGCATTATTAATATAGGAAGTCTTTTGATTTTTACACCTAAATTTTCGCTGAGGGCGTTAGTAGCTACTTATATATCAGGCTTTTGGTTTGACTTAGCTCATTCCATAGCAACAGTAGTATTTCTATTTGTATTGTCACAGCCTATGATAGAAAAGATAGATAGAGTAAAAATTAAATATGGTATAATGGATAAGGAAAAATGAATAAAGCGGTTTAAAATGCTGGACTAATTTAAGCCTTGTGAGGTTAAAAATGTTGGAGTGCATGGAATATGCACTCTGACATTTTTTGTATAGGCATCTTTTTAGAAAGTGTAAAATTTAATATTATTGTCATATATTATAAATTGTCTTGCTATTTATACTTATGATATAATAAGTACAAATTGCTTTTATTGTAAAATAATTAAAAATTTTCAAACTATAGTTAAGTGAGCTATTTATTCAGTTTAAATCATATTTTTTAGTAAGAGCCTTAAGGAAATTTAAAAAGGGAGGACTTGTTATGAAAGCTCGTAAACCTTATATTTACGAAGCGATTATTACATTTTTGTTTTTGATTTTAGTAATGGGAACAGGAATTGCCAAATTTGAAGCAGATCCCCATATTCCCATGTTAATTGGAGCAGCTTTTGCAGCATTAATGGCTTTAAGACTTGGATACAAATGGAGGGATATAGAACAGGGAATGATTGAAGGGATTACACAGGCACTTCAGTCGGTTATGATTTTGGCTATTATAGGCGTATTGATTGGCGTTTGGTTGTTATCAGGTGTAGTGCCTGCAATGATTTATTATGGTTTGAATATTTTAAAGCCATCAATATTTTTAGTAGCCACACTTTTAATTTGTTCAATTACATCGTTAGCAACAGGAACTTCCTGGGGAACAGCGGGAACCATAGGCATTGCTTTAATGGGGGTAGCTAAAGGATTAGGTATTCCTGCACCTATTGCAGCAGGTGCTATTATTTCTGGAGCATACTTTGGAGACAAGATATCTCCTCTTTCCGATACAACCAACTTAGCACCAGCTATGGCAGGTACAGATGTATTTACCCATGTTAAGTTTATGGTTAAAAGTAATGCAATTACCTATATAATAACTATAATAGTTTATCTAATGGTTGGATTTAGATTTGCTGGAAAAAGTGTAGACCTTTCTGCCATTACGAAAATCCAAAATGGTTTAGCCGAAAGCTTTAATTTGTCCCCTATACTATTATTACCACCTATTGTGGTTATAATTTTAGTGGCTAAAAAGATGCCAGCTATACCTGGAATATTTATAGGGGTTATATTGGGGATGATTTTTGCACCCATTTTCCAGGGAGCTAATTTAGGGGATATACTATCTGCAGGATTTAGTGGCTATGTAAGTGAAACGGGAGTAGAAGCTGTGGATGAGCTTCTAACAGCTGGTGGTCTAGAAAATATGATGTATTCAATATCCCTTACAATCATAGCTATGATGTTTGGTGGCATAATGGAAAAAACAGGGCAGTTAGAGGTAATAGTAAATGCCCTATTAAAACGAATAAAGAGCGTGGGAGGACTTGTTGCACTTACAACTGCAACTTCCATTACAAGTAATATTACAATGCCAGAACAATATATATCTATTGTTGTCCCAGGCAGAATGTATGCCAAGGCATATAAGGACAAAGGATTACATCCAAAAACCCTATCCAATGTTTTAGAATCTGCTGGAACATTAACTTCACCATTAGTACCATGGAATACTTGTGGAGCATTTCTATATAATGTATTGGGGGTATCAGCTATAGCCTATGGTAAATGGGCAATAATGAATTATTTAACCCCTATAGTGGTTATTATATTAGGCTTTATAGGAAGTAAGCTGGTAATTGCTAAGATAGAAGACGACCCAGGAACGGTAGTAGAAACAAGTCATTGATTTATGTTGTATAATTGTAAATAGGGCGGGGCTATTACGACAAAAGTCATGAAAGCCTTTGCTCTATTTTTTTAGCAATAGGACAAGAAAACAAGGAAAGGTTTATTCTCTCGTCATCTTTAAATGATTAAGGTGTTGACATATTATTAAATTGTATTATAAAATTAAATTAGCATATGCCAATTTAATTAAGAGAGGAATGAACGACAATGGCTGATTGCAATAATTGTCCAGCAAAGGATAATTGTACATCCCAAGATATTTGTACTATAAAAAACAATCCTTATAATTTTGTGAAGAATATTATAGGCGTTATGAGTGGTAAGGGAGGAGTAGGAAAGTCCACTATTTCCGCTTTAATTGCAAAGGATTTAAAGAATAAAGGGTATAGAGTAGGGGTTATGGATGCAGATATTACAGGTCCCAGCATTCCAAGATTGTTCCAAATAGAGGATAAAAGAGCTGCAGCTAATGAGAAGGGAATAATACCTATAACCACCAAAGAGGGTATTAAGGTAATATCTTTAAACTTGTTGATGGAGGAAGAGGATAAGCCAGTGATATGGAGAGGGCCTATTTTATCCGGAATAGTACAGCAGTTTTGGACTGATGTATTATGGGAGGAATTAGACTATCTGATTATTGATATGCCACCAGGAACGGGAGATGTGGCATTAACGGTGATGCAATCTATTCCCCTATCTGGTATAATCATGGTATCGGTGCCTCAAGACTTAGTTTCCATGATAGTGGCAAAGGCCATCAATATGACCAAAAAATTGAATATTCCTATATTGGGTATAGTTGAAAATATGAGCTATGTGCTGTGTCCTGATTGCAATAAAAGGATTCAGATATTTGATGGTGAAAATACGGATCAATTCCTAAAGGAATATGGTTTAAGCCTAATTGGAGAACTGCCTATGGTTAAGGATATTGCCAATATATCTGTCAATGGCAATTCAGAGTTGACAGATGAGGTGAGAAATATTTTTGACAGTATCAGCAATAGGATAATTACAACATTGAATTAATTTATCTTTGGAGGATTTATATGTCTAGACCGATTAAATGTAGGAAAGTTAAATTTCTTCCCAATATAGCCTGCTTCATGCCTGAAGGTGGGGGGCAAGGAGAAACTAAGGAGATAATATTAAAGTTAGAGGAACTGGAAGCTATAAGATTAAAGGATTTAGCAGGTTTGTCTCAACAGGAGTGTGCAGATATAATGGAGGTATCTAGGCAGACCTTCCAAAACATTTTAGGAAGAGCTAGAAAGAAAGTGTCAATGGCTTTAATTAAAGGCCTACCCCTTCAAATTCGAGGTGGAGATTTTGCTTTTGAATTCTGCCAATTCAAGTGTAACTCTTGTAATGGTAGCTATAAAATCCATTTTAAAAGGGATAGGTTTAGATGCCCTTTATGTCAGTCGGAAAAAATAGTTTGTTGTAATAAGAATAATAAATGCAATAGGTATTGTGAAAGATAGTATAACCCCCCATGTTTTTGGAAAAAATTAAGATAATAAAATATGGGGGGATTGTTTATGGATAGACCGAAAAGTTATTATAAAGAAAAGACTTATAGGATTTTAGAATATGTAGATATTCTGTCTAATAAGATAAAAGGAAGAAAAAAAACAGAAGAAGAAAAGATGATGGAGAATTTAAAAAGGGCCCATGAAGAATGGAAGAACAAAGAAATCTATTTTCAATGGGTAACAGATCCTGATTTAGTAGACCATGCAATATATGAATTAGAAGCTTCTAAGATTAAATATATTTATCTATTAAAAAAGGTAAGGGAAAGAAATATAAGGTAATATTTTCTTCACTTGTCCCCTATTATATAGTGTATAGATATGATTGAGGGGGGATATAATGGGTATTAACTCAATATTAGCTTTTGCTTTTGGCTTATTTCTATTGTATATTGTGGGTATATTATTAGTGATTCCTATTAGATTAATAGTAAAACTAATAATCAATGGAGTTTTAGGAGGTATTTTATTATTAATCGTCAATCTAATCGGTAGTTTCATAGGAATAAGCATTGCAATAAATCCGTTAACAGCCATAATTGTTGGAATATTTGGTATACCAGGTATTTTATTATTACTTATAATTCAATATATTTTATGATTCTGGCCTTGGATTTGCAAATATTCTTGATATTTGATATAAATATATTAAATAATAAATTTAGCAAGGGGGTAGCAACATGGCAGCAATAAAACTACAAGCAGAGTTAAGGACAGGGGCAGGAAAGAATAGAGCTAATAAAATCCGTAGAGAAGGATTTATACCAGCTGTTGTGTATGGGAAAGAGGAAAAAACAGAACATATTAAAGTTGATCAAAAGGAATTTAATAAAGTCTATAGAACAGCAGGTATTACTACCATGATCGATTTAGAGTTAGACGGCAAGGTATTACCTGTATTGATCAAAGAAGTACAAATCCATCCTTTTAAAAATCAATTTTTACATGCGGACTTCCAGAAAATTAAAATGGATGAAACTATTAGATTGACCATTCCTATTACAATAGTAGGGAAAGACAATATCAGACAAAAAGAAGGAGTACTAGTTCAACAATTAGATGAAATTGAAATTGAATGTTTACCAAAATACATTCCTCAATCGACAGAAGTGGATGTATCGGATATTGATTTCAACAAACCTGTCCTTGTATCAGATCTAAATATTTTCGGGGATGAAAATATAACCATATTTAGAGAAGCAGATGATGTTATAGCTACTCTAGTAGAAACTGCTGGAGCAGAAGCTGAAGAGGAAGAAGATGTGGAAGAAGTAGATGCTAGTGATGTACCAGTAGTTGGAAAAGAAGAGGAAGAATAAAATAGCTTAAATTACCATGAAACAGATAAGCACCTAGATGCTTATCTGTTTTTCTATTTGCTATAATTCGTAAGTTAAATTAAAATAAGGTTAGGGGGAATGTTTATGGAACAATTGATAAAAAGGAAGAAAAAACCCTTTGTTAAATTATTGACTACAATATTAGCCTTTGTAATTTTGGTAGATTTTATCATATTTTTAATAAACCGCTACATTGAAGATCTCTCATCTTATATATCCACTATTTTAACCATATTACTAGTCGTTACAAGCTGTAGCCATATATTGATTAAGTATTTCTCAGACTATCTATACCTAATAGAAGGAAACCAGATTCTATTCTATCGAGTTATAGGGAGGAAGAGGTTTTTGATCCTTAAAATAGGTGAAAACGATTTAATTTCAATAAGACCTTATGATAATGAGGAAAAGTACCATTATAACTTCACTTTTGACAAAAGAGGAGAAGGGGTTTATATGGGAACCTGTGAATCCAATAATAAAAGGTTAAAATTCCTATTTGCCCCCAATGAGCATATGCTGAGTAAGTTGAGGAAAATGGGAAAAACAAGGAGTGAAAAAAATGGGTAAAATACTATCTGCTTATTTATTTCCCCATCCCCCCATTATAATAGAGGAAATAGGTGGGAGAGATAGAGAAAAGGCTATAAAAACCTTAGAAAGCTCCCAAAGCTTAGCTCAGGATATTGCGGAAAAAAGGCCTAGTACCATAATCCTTGTAACACCTCATGGGTCATTATTTAGGGATGCCATATCCATTTCTACAACACCTATCTTAGAAGGCGATTTTAGAGATTTCGGTGCAGCTCATGTAAAATTTAGATTTGAAAACAATCTAGAGATGGTAAAGGATATTATATTTGAAAGTGGTAAGAAAAATATCCCCATTGCCAATGTGAATGAAGATTTGGCTGAAAGCTTTAATATTAGCTTGAAGTTGGACCATGGTACTCTGGTACCCTTATATTTTGTGGATAAAGTATATAGGAATTTCAAACTTATCCACATAACCTACGGCTTATTATCTCCTAAAGAATTATACGTTTTTGGACAGATAATTCAAGATATGGTATTAAAATCGGAGGAAGAGGCATCTTTCATTGCTAGTGGAGACTTATCCCATAAACTATCTCACGATGGTCCCTATTCCTATTCGCCCTATGGGGAAAAGTTCGATAAAGAGATAGTAAACCTTTTGGAAAAAGGAGATTTCAAATCCATCGTATCTTTTGATTTAGATTTAAGCGAACGGGCTGGTGAATGCGGTCTTAGGACATTAATGATTTTATCAGGATTTTTGGATGGATTTAATGTTAAACCAGAAGTGCTATCCTACGAAGGACCCTTTGGAGTGGGCTATTGTAATGCCAAGTTTACAGTATTAGATAGGAAGGAAGGTAAAAACATACTAGAGGAGATAACTAAAATAGAAGAGGAAAAGGTTCTTAAAGCCCGGGCAGGAGAAGATGAATATGTAAAGCTGGCTAGGATGAGCTTGGAACACTACATTAAGTATGGAAAAAGATTAGAAGTTCCTGAAGGGTTGAGTGAGGAATTGCTAAACAATAGAGCTGGGGTTTTCGTAACCTTAAAGAAGAACGGAATGTTAAGAGGCTGCATAGGAACCATAGAACCGACTAAGAAGAATATAGCCATGGAGATAATCGAAAATGCCATTAGTGCTGGTACAAAAGATCCACGTTTTGACCCTGTTGAAGAGGATGAATTACCTCATCTAATATACTCGGTAGATGTGTTGATGAAGCCAGAACCAATATCTTCTATAGAAGAATTGGATGTGGAAAAATACGGGGTAATCGTGTCTAAGGGCTTTAGAAAAGGACTTCTACTTCCCAATATTGAAGGGATAGATACTCCAGAAGAACAGATAAGGATTGCTTTAAATAAAGCCAGTATATCGGAATATGAGGATTATAAAATGGAGCGTTTTAGGGTAATTAGGCATTTTTAAGGGAGGTATATTATGGAGTGTATGTATTATGAAAAGATGGAAGGCTGTAGGGTAAGGTGCCTATTGTGTCCGCATAAATGCGTTATTGAAGATGGCAATATTGGAATATGCCGAGTTAGGAAAAATGAGAATGGAAGCCTTATTTCCTTAAACTATAGAAAGATTACTTCATATGCTTATGACCCTATAGAGAAAAAACCTTTGTACCATTTCTATCCTGGTTCAAATATACTATCCATTGGAAGCTTTGGATGTAATTTAGCCTGCGATTACTGCCAAAACTGGGAAATAGCACATGAAGAATCTCTCAGTATGGCAATAGAAGATGAAGATGTAATTCTATTAGGCAAATCTAGAGGGTCCATCGGAATTGCTTATACTTACAACGAGCCTACTATATCCTTTGAATATGTATATCATATGGCTAAGCTGGCAAGAAGAAATGGGTTAAAGAATGTATTGGTAACAAACGGGTATATAAACGAAGAACCTTTAAAACAGCTACTACCCCATATAGATGCCATGAATATTGATTTAAAATCCATTAAGGATGACTTCTACAAAAAGGTTTGTAGAGGGAAGTTGGAACCTGTACTCAACACCATCCAGCTGGCAGCTAGTAAAACCCATGTGGAGATTACCAATCTAATAGTAGAAGGATTAAATAGTTCCGATGAAGAAATTGAGGAATTGGCTCAATGGATTAAGAGCATAGACAAATCAATACCCATCCATTTGACAAAATACTTTCCAGCCTATAAGATGAAGCTTCCTGAAACTACCTATGATGCTTTAATTAGGGCAAAGGAAATAGCTAGAAAGCATTTGGACTATGTATATATAGGGAATGTTTGGGGGATTGACAATAACACCTACTGTCCTAACTGCCATAATCTTATTGTAGGTAGATATGATAAGGGAGAACTAAGGGGTCTAGAGGATGGGAAATGTCTAAAATGTGGTAATAGGATAAATATCATATATTAAATAATGTCTTATAAGCACAAAGGGGATTATTGTGAATAAAATATAATAATAAGGCAATAATCCTAGTAAAGGAGTAGTCGAGGGGCTGATTTTATGAATTGTAAACTTTGTAACCAGAAGAGAGAGAATACCATAAACTTACTAGGAGTAAATATTTGTAAGGGCTGCTTTAATACCATAACTCATATACCCATTTCCCATAAGAAATATGATTACTATAAGGAATTGATAAAGGAAATATTAAAAGAATATATGTGCCAGAGGACAAATTTAGACCCCGTTGAATAAAGCGGGGTTAAATTTATAATAGGAAGGTGGAAAAAGTGAAAACGCCTATTTTAGATAAACTGATCAAATTAATGGATAAAAAATTGGTTTCTTTCCATATGCCAGGACATAAAGGGAGGAACACCATAATAAATTGGGGGGAATTAGTTCCTCAAATTGATGTAACTGAATTGCCAGGGTTGGACAACCTTCATGACTCTAGGGGGGTTATTAAAGAAAGTTTAACATTAGCAGCTAAAACCTTTGGAGCTAAGGAAACTTTGTATTCTGTAAATGGAACTACAGGAGGTATCTATATTGCTTTGGCTGCTATTACTAACCCGGGGGACAAGGTATTAATTCAAAGGAATTCCCATAAATCCATATATAATGGAGCCATATTAAATAGACTGGATATAGATTATGTTTATCCTCATTATAATGAAAAATATGGATTATTCACAGGAATTAATCCTGAATCCATAGAGGAAAAGCTTAGAGCCAATTCTGATATAAAAGTGGTAGTAATAACCTATCCAAATTATTATGGAATCTGTTCCCATATAAAAAGGATTGCAGATATAGTTCACAAATATGATAGGATATTATTAGTAGATGAAGCACATGGTAGCCATTTCATCTTTTCAGAGAAATTGCCACTTCCCGCTTTAAAAGCAGGGGCAGATTTATCGGTACAGAGCATACATAAAACTTTACCTAGTTTTACCCAAACTTCCATGGTTCATGTAGGTTCCAACAGGGTAAATATAGAAAAATTAAAATCTATGTCTTCTCTCTATCAAACAACAAGTCCATCCTATTTATTTATGGCATCTCTGGAAATTGCCAGGGCCTATATGGAAGGAGAAGGAAGGGAAAGATTGGAGAAAAATATTCTGTTAATAGATGAACTCATCTGTAAACTTAAAGATATGAAAGGAGTTTATCTGTTTACAGGGGATGAAGAAGATAAAACCATATTTGATAAGGATATTACCAAAATACTGTTTAGAATGGGGAATGTACCGGGACCAAAGATAAGCCAAATTCTAAGAAAGGACTATAATATCTATTTGGAAATGGAAGATGATCGCTATTGTTTGGCTTTAGCCAGTGTTATGAATGAAGAAAGGGACTTTCATCTATTAGGGGATGCCATAATGGAAATAGCTGATAACATAATGTCTCAAGAGGGATATATTGAAAGGGTCCCAATTATGCCCAAACCTGAAATAGTGCTGCCCCTATATGAGGCTTTTTATAGGTCAAAAAGGGCTGCAGATTTAAAGGATGCTGCCGGTAAAATATCCGGTACCTTCTTAATTCCATATCCTCCAGGCATACCAGTATTATGTCCTGGAGAAAGGATCACCATAGGAATAATAGAGTATATAGAATTTTTAATTGAGAAAGGAATAGAAATAATTGGACTAATAGGCTATAATAAAGAAAAAATAGAAGTAATAGATTAAGAAGGGAATGACTCGATGTTGAAGGGAATATTTATATCTTTAGAAGGACCAGATGGATCCGGGAAAAGCACGACAATAAAATTAATAGCTGATTACCTAAAGGAGAGAAATCTGGATTTTATATGTACTAGAGAACCTGGAGGTACCCAAATAGGAGAAAGAATAAGGGATATAATATTGGACTCTAGTAATAAGAATATGGCTTTTGAAACAGAGGCCCTCCTTTATGCAGCATCAAGAGGGCAGCATGTTCATGAAAAAATACTGCCAGCCTTAAAGAAGGGGCAGATTGTTCTATGTGAAAGGTTTATACTGTCTAGCTTAGCTTATCAAGGGATAGGAAGAGGATTAGGCATAGAGGAAGTAAGGATCATAAACGATTTTGCTATTAAAGGAATTAGACCAGATTTAACCTTGTTTTTCCATGTAGATCCTGCAACTACTTTAGAGAGAAAGACGTTAAAAAAAGGAGGAGATAGATTAGAGCAGGAGGGAACGGATTTTCATAGGAAGGTTTACCAAGGATATATGGAACTAATAAAAATGTATCCCAAAAGCGTTCAGATAATAGATGCCACCAAGTCTATAGAGGAAGTATTTGCCCAAAGCATATATTATATAGAAAAGATTTTTGAAAGGAGGAATAATATATGAAGCTTATAATAGCCATCGTTCAAGATCAAGATGCTTCAGGTCTAATAGATGACTTGACTGAAAAGAAGTATGGTGTTACAAAACTTGCATCTACAGGTGGGTTTTTAAAATCTGGGAATACCACCCTTTTAATAGGAGTTGAGGATGATAAGGTAGACGAAGTGATAAAAATAATAGAAGATAATTGTAAGACTAGAGAGATCACTACATCTTTATTGACGGTGAATATGCCAGGGGACACCTATATACCCTATCCTATAGATGTAAAAGTAGGAGGTGCTACTCTATTTATATTGGATGTGGAACAATATAAAAAGATTTAAAGGGATATTGTTTGGGGGGATTTTAGTGAAATTAGTAATTGCTATAGTACAGGACGAAAATGCACCAAAGTTAATAAAGAGTCTAACAGCTAAAGAATATAGAACTACTAAATTATCTTCTACAGGTGGGTTTTTAAAATCTGGGAATACTACCCTTTTAATAGGGGTTGAAGACGATAAAATGGATGAAGTTGTAGATATTATAAAAGCAGAATGTAAGTACAAAAAGATTGACAATGGAAAAGAAGAAGTAGATGTATGCGGTGCTAATATATTCATATTAGATGCAGAAGATTATCGAAAGATATAATTGTGGAGGAGTTTCATGGATTTTAACGAAATCATTGGTCATGATAGGATTATAGAAAACTTAAAGAATGCCATAAAAGAAGAGCATCTATCCCATTGTTATCTATTTGAAGGAGAAAATTCAATAGGGAAGAAAAAGGTGGCCTTAGCCTTTGCGAAGACTCTATTATGCAAGGGAGAAGGCCTTGAACCTTGCAATAGATGTAGATCTTGTTTGAAATTCAATAGCTGGAATCATCCCGATTTAATGTTTATTAAACCGGAGAATGGGTTAATTAAGAAAAAGGTCATCGATGATTTAATAAAGGATCTAAGTAAGGCCCCTTTTGAAAGTAAAAGAAGGATTATTATCATTGATGATAGCCATGAAATAGGGATAGAGGGGCAAAATGCCCTTCTTAAAACCTTGGAAGAGCCGCCATCCTATATCAATATAATACTGATAACTTCTAACAGTAATAACCTTATACCTACAATATTATCCCGTTGTGAAATAGTTAAATTTTCCCCTGTTGAAAGTCATAAGATAATAGACTTACTCACAAAGAAATATGGCAAAAGCTTGGAAGAAGCAAACTTTATTGCAAATTTTACTAAGGGAAGTATAGGAAAATCCATAGAAATTTGTGAATCGGATTCTTTTTTTGAAAAAAGGGATGAAATAATTGAAATTATCGTCAACATATTAACAGGGGATAAGGTTAGAATATTTAACTCTATGGATTTCTTTCTAGAAAACAAGGATAATTATCAGGAATTGTTAGACATAATTCTTTATTGGTTTAGGGATTTAATAATATATAAGCAAACGAGAGATTTAAATCTCATATTGAACAGGGACAAACTTCCAACATTATCAAAGGCACCTGATTTAAAATTAGATAGAATTAATGATATAATAGATAGTATAATAGAAACTAAACAGAATATTGATAGGAATGTAAATTATCAACTTGCTATAGAAATAATGCTTTTAAGGATTCAGGAGGGTTTAAATATATGATAACAGTTGTAGGTGTGAGGTTTAAAAAAGCAGGAAAAATATATTACTTCGATCCAGATGGATTAGATATAAATAAAGATGATTATGTGGTAGTGGAAACTGCAAGGGGCATAGAGTTTGGAAACGTGACAGTAGGTCCTAAGCAGGTTACAGAGGATGAAATAGTCTCCCCTCTAAAAAAGGTATTGAGGGTGGCAGGCGAAGAAGATTTCATCATCCATCAAAACAATAAGGAGAAGGCTAAAAAGGCCTTTAAAATCTGTCAGGAGAAGATAGAGGAACATGGATTGGAGATGAAGTTAATAGATGTAGAATATACCTTCGATAACAATAAGGTTATATTTTATTTTACCGCTGATGGTAGAGTTGATTTCAGGGAACTTGTAAGAGATTTAGCAGCTATTTTTAAGACTAGAATAGAATTGAGGCAAATCGGCGTAAGGGATGAAGCCAAAATGATAGGAGGCCTTGGTCCTTGTGGCAAGCCCATATGTTGTGCCACCTTCTTAGGAGAATTTGAACCTGTATCCATAAAGATGGCAAAGGAGCAAAGCTTATCCCTAAATCCAGCTAAAATATCTGGGTTATGTGGTAGACTTATGTGTTGTCTTAAATTTGAACAGGACACCTATGAAAAATTATTGGAGAACATGCCAGCAATAGGCTCTATAGTGTTAACCCCTGAAGGCAAGGGAACTGTAGTAGAAACCTTTACCCTATTACAAATGGTCAAGGTAAAAGTCAAGCTTGAAGACGATACAGATGAGCTATTTAATTATAAGGTAGATGAGATAATACTTACAGACGAAAAGGATCCTAACTATGTTCCTGTATCAGATGAAGAAGAGTATTTGGAAGGGATAGAAGGAATAGAAGAGATAGATGAAATTGATGAGATAGGAGATTTAGAATAATATAATCTTATTAATATTAACTCTTTTATTATTGGCAGTAAAATGATACAATTATATCGTGGCATAAGACAAGGTTTTAGGGGGTGAATTATTTGGCATATAAAATTACTGATGCATGTATTGCATGCGGAGCTTGTGCGGCTGAATGCCCTACTGAAGCAATAAGTGAAGGAGATATTTATGTAATCGATCCAGAGAAATGTATTGACTGTGGTTCTTGTGCTAATGTATGTCCAGTAGATGCACCTCAACCAGAATAATAGACAAAACAAAAAAGGCCCTAAATCTAGGGCCTTTTTTAATAAAATTATAAGGAGAATGGATATGAGTAAAGGGATTCTATATATATGTCCTACCCCCATAGGAAATTTGGAAGATATTACCCTTAGAACCTTAAGAATATTAAAAGAAGTAGATTTGATAGCAGCAGAAGACACTAGGCGTACCATTAAATTATTAAATCATTACAACATAAAAAAATCTTTAATATCTTATCATGAACACAATAAGGAAGCTAGAGGGCAATTATTAATAGAAAAACTAAATGAAGGCATGAGCATTGGTTTTGTTACCGATGCAGGTATGCCTGGCATATCAGACCCAGGGGAGGACTTAATTCGATTATGTATAGAAGAGGATATAAAGGTTATAGTTCTTCCAGGGCCTACTGCATCTATAACTGCTTTAGTTAATTCAGGCCTTCCAACAGGGAAATTCGTATTTGAAGGTTTTTTTCCTTCTAAAAGGAAGGAGCGTATTAAGGAACTGGAAAGGTTAAAGGGAGAAAAGAGAACTATGATAATTTACGAAGCACCCCATAGGCTTCTATCCCTTTTAAAGGATATATATGAGGTTTTAGGAGATAGAAGGATAGCTATATCCAGAGAATTAACTAAAATCTATGAGGAAACATTTAGGGGATGTGTATCGGAAGGAATAAAAAAGTTTGAATTTCAGGAGCCTAAAGGGGAATTCGTTTTAATATTAGAAGGGGCAAAAATTGAGGAAGGGGATTTATTTTCCGATATAAGTATTAAGGAGCATATAGAATTATATATAAAGGAAGGGCTTACCAAAAAGGAAGCTATAAAGAAGGTTGCAGAAATAAGGGGGATACCGAAGAATTTAGTTTACAAGGAGAGCTTAAAATAAAAAATACCCGTCATAAAGGCGGGTACTAGTAGTTTATTTTTTTAGCTCGTCCATACAAGCTGGACAGATATTCTTTCCTTTAAAGGATATAACATCTTTAGCTTGTCCGCAGAAGATACATGCAGGAGCGTATTTTTTTAATATAATTTGCTCTCCTTCAACGAATATTTCCAAGGCATCTTTGACATCAATATCTAGATGTCTCCTTAATTCAATAGGTATTACAACTCTACCTAATTCATCCACTTTTCTTACTATCCCCGTTGACTTCATAATCATTCCTCCCATATATAATATTAAAATCGACTAAATTCTACATAAAAACAATACCATAAATTCCAAATAAAGTCAACATAAAAAGTTAAATACTACACAAAAATTTTTACTTTATCTTTTAAATAAGAGGTGAAGGAATTGTATAATATTAACGAAGAGCTAAAAGATAAGATAATCAGTTTAAATAAATTATTGTTGGAAAAATACAAGGAAATCTTTACTCTAGATGCTAATACTCTTAGGGAATTCATAAGAAGGGAAGTAGGAGAAATCAAAAAAGTTGATAAGCTGTCTCAGGAAGAGCTAAAAAATTATAATAAAAAGGGAGGCATACTAGGTGTTGATGGTTCCAACAACAGAGTAGGAGGAGCCTATCCCCATTTTGTTGAAATTTACCAAGGCTTGGCTAAGTCCACAATCTACGGAAGCAAGCCTATATATAAAACCGATTTTTATAGCCCTCTTTGTCCTGGAAATGGATATGAGAATGGTTTAGAAAACCCTCTGGAAGAAGACCAGTCCATTAGAAGTAAAAAGTTGTCTGCCATAGAAGTGGAAGTGGCAATAGAAGGAGTTAAGAAATTGAAACCCTATGCAGTGATTATGGATGGTTCCCTTATTCGTTACGATATAGAGTGCCATGCTAAATGGCAGGAGTTGAAAAGGGAGTGTGAAGAAAATAATATAATTTTAATTGGAGTAATCAAAGATATAAAAACCTATATAATAGGAGATTTGTTAGTGAAAAACAATCTATTATCTACAAAGGAGCTGTTCTACGACAGGGAATTATTGTATGGCTTATTGGAATATGGGGAGGCAATTGAAATTCAGAGTGATGTAGCAAAGAAGACCAAGGAAGGCTTTGCCTCGCTGTTTATGAGAAGTTCCTTAGCTCCTAGTGTAATAGGAATGGATATCCTTTATAGCCAAAGGCAGCATTTAGAGGAGATGGCAAGGTTAATATTAACGTTAACCCCCAAGGATGGAAGAGGAGTGCCTTTTTGGATCGATATAGTGGACAACGAAGTCAGAATAACAGACCAATTAATAAAAGGATTGCTGGAATCCTATTTGGATCGGGAAATATTGGAAAAACTATTTATATCTGAAAGAGATAAAAGAACTAGGTAGGAGGGAAGGAAATGAAGGTAGTGGGTATTACAACCCAACAGGAAGTATTCGTTGGCTCTAAGGAAAGAAACTTTAGGATAAACGAGTTTTTGATAATAGTAGACCCTTACCAAGGGGATTTAATTGGCGAGGTGGTGGAAGCTCAAACCTATAATAAGTACATGCCTTTAAATCTTCAAGGGGAATTGGCAGATAGTTCCGTTATAGATTCTTTAAAGACAATAGGTTATAATATCGAGGAAGATACCATATATATAGGCAGAATAAGGCTTTTAAACGAAGCCCTATATCCAGTAGAATCTGGTTCTGACGTGAGGGTACCTTCCTTTGAAGAGGTGAAGGATTTGATGATTAAATCTTCGCCAGATGAAGGTTTGGTACTTGGGATAATTAAGAATACAGATCAAATGGCTGAAGGTATGGATGAAGAATACAAGAACCTTCTATATACCTTTGAAGAAGGGAAGCTAAAGGTACAAAAAGACATACCCTATATATTTGATATAAAATCCATGCACCAATATCCTCATATTGGGGTATTTGGAGGTTCCGGTTCGGGAAAATCCTTTGGTCTTAGGGTGATTTTAGAGGAACTTATGGAATTAAATATACCTACCATAGTATTGGATCCCCATTTTGAAATGGATTTCAGTGAAGTAGGTCCCTATATTCCTAAGGAAAAGAGGAAAGATTATAGGGAAAAGTTTAAATGCCTTCAGATAGGATACCATGTAGGAGTTCGCTTTGAGGATTTGTCCCGACAGGATATTAAGAACCTTTTGGGGGCTTCCAGTCCCTTAACGGATGCCATGAGCAATGTAGTGGATATATTATTTAGGGGAAGGGAATCTTATAACAGCTTTTATAATAAACTAAAAATGCTGGCAGAAGCTCAGGAAGAAGGCTCTTTAGATAGGATACAAAGGAGAATCGATGAAAGCTCAAGCGATTTGGAGAGGGAAGGTTGGCAGAAGAGGAAGGAACTATTTATAAATTATGACAAGATCTGCCCCTATAGCTCTGTTAGAGGCATTATTTGGAGGTTAACTAGACTTGAAAATGAGGGGATATTTAGCAAGGATATTAAGCCTATAGAAGAAGGTCTACAAATGGGTAAATTGATAGTAGTACAGGGAAGCACTAGAATACTTCAGGTATTTAGCACCTATCTATTGAATAACCTATATTATAAGAGAAGGGATTACAAGGATGCTTTGTATAAGAATACAACTGCAGAATATTTTCCTCCCTTTATAGTGGTTACCGATGAAGCTCATAATTTTGCTCCTAAAGGATATGAACCTCCTTCCAAATCTATTTTAAAGGAAATATCCCAAGAGGGTAGGAAATATGGGACCTTCTTAATACTGGCAACCCAAAGGCCTACTCTATTAGATGAAACCATAACAGCTCAATTGAATACTAAATTCATATTTAGAACCGTAAGGGCTTCCGATATTCAGACTATTAAGGAGGAAACGGATATAACAGCAGAGGAAGCTAAGAGGCTTCCCTATTTAAGAACAGGAGATGTGTTCATATCAGAAGCTTCTTTAGGAAGAACCATATTTGCAAGAATCAGAGCTGCCAACACAACTAGTCCTCATAGGGAGAATCCTTTCGACGAATTAAGGGATAAGGTCATAGAAGATGATAAAAAATTTTTGGAGATAATTGAAGATAAATTGCCCATCAATGGCGACGATTTCATAAATGTAGTTAAGGAGATTGAAAAGGAAACGGGGAAGACCTATCCCATTACAGTATTTGAAGAGAAACTAGAGGGCTTGGTAGACAAAGGATTATTAAAGAAAAAACAGACTCCTTTTTTCAACATCTTCACCAAATAAGTTTATTTATTGGTGCCAGGCACAAATAAATAAACTTATGGAATTTTCTAGAGAATATCATATTGAAAATATTATAAATAAACAACAAACCCCTTTCATATATTTTATAGGAAAGGGGTTTTTCTATGCTCAATACCATATGGTTTTTAATGATATTTGTAGGAATCCTATATGGAGCTATTACCGGTAATTTAGAAGAAATAAATAATATTATTTTAAAAGAAACACAAGAAGGGGTTACATTTGGCATAAGCCTTATGGGAATAATGGCCTTCTGGTTAGGGATTATGAATATTGCAGAAAAATCTGGGTTTATAAGGTGCTTATCAAGGGCCTTTAGGCCTATTATAAAACTCTTATTTCCTGAAGTTCCACCAAACCATCCAGCAGAAAGATGGATGATAATGAACTTTATAGCTAATATGTTTGGAGTAGGCAATGGTGCCACTGCTTTTGGATTGAAGGCAATGAAGGAATTGGATAATATAAATTCCCATAAGGGTAAAGCTACAAATGCTATGGCTATGTTTTTGATAATAAATATGTCTTCCTTGCAGTTAGTACCCCTTACAATAATAAAGTTAAGATATGATTATGGCTCTAAAGCCCCTACAGACATCATAGGCATTACTTTATTAGCAACCAGCATATCTACCATTGTAGCCATAATAATAGGTAAAATGTTTGAAAGGAGAAAAAGATGCTAGATATAATCTCTCTTGGTATAGTGCCATTCTTAGTCATTGTAATTGTAGTCCATGGATATTTAAAGAAGGTAGACATATATGATGCCTTTACAGAAGGAGCATTTGAAGGCTTAAAGACTGCCTTTAAAATAATTCCTAATTTAATAGCCATATTTATTGCTATTGGAATATTCAGGAGCTCTGAGGCCCTAGATATGTTTATAGATTTAGTACGTCCTATAACTCACCTGTTGAGGATACCAGAAGAAATACTTCCCCTTATTTTTATAAGGCCCTTATCAGGTTCGGGAGCTTTAGGACTAGTAAGGGACATCATAAGTCATTATGGGCCAGATTCCTTACTGGGTATAACAGCATCAATCTTAATGGGGTCTTCTGAAACAATATTTTATACTATGGCACTATATTTTGGCTCAATAGGAGTAAAAGACCATGGTCATACATTAAGAGCAGCACTTCTATCCTATGTAGTATCGATATTTATAATTATGTTACTAATAAGGTATTTGGTTTGTCTTGATTGTTAATTATTCTCTACATAAGATGACTGTTTTGCTTTATTATACAGGCACGTTTATTTAATCTCTATCAGCTTCAAATAGCCTCTATAATTGTAGATGAGGTTAAATTTCACAAAATTATGTAATGATTGTTAACTACATTAGTTGCAACTCTTTCTCGCCTATTAATCCTTCTTATGAGAAAAAAGGTTTATGAAATAGTTATGGATAATAGCGTAGTTGATGATATTATCAATGATGTTATTATAAGATTGATTAAAAATATTGATACTATCCAAAAATTAGAGTGTCACAAATTAACATCCTACATTGTCTATACTATTAGAAGTGTATCTTTTAATTTTATTAATAAAAGAAATAGATATAATAAAAGAATCTTCTATGGGCTTGAAAATGATTTATCTGAAACCATTGAAGATACTGAAGCATCCCAACCAGATGAACTTGTCATAATAGGGGAGGAAATAGATGAACTAGGAAAAGCAATAACCAGACTGTCAGCAATAGACCAAGAGATACTCTTTTACAAATATAACTTGGAAATGAGCACTGCTGATATAGCTAGTATATTTAATATTTCAAAGGACAATGTTCGTAAAAGACTTCAACGGGCGAGACAACGTGCCCTAAGAGAATTAAAAAAGGGAGATTATAAAGTTGAATGATATAAGAAAAGACCTATTAGAAGAATATGACGAAATTATCCTAAAATTAGCTTTAGATAACTTTTCGATAATTAAAGGAAAAGAATTTGACTTGGAAAAAGAGAAGATTAAAGAGTGTGAAAAATTTTCTATTTCCCAATCTGAAATAAGGAAAATATCTAAATTGCTAGAAAGATATTTAATGAAACAGAATATTTTCGTATTTATAAAAGATACTGCTGCCCTACTAAAGAAGGTTTCTGTATTTGTTGTTTTATTTATTATTATGTCTGGAATAACAATAATAAGTGTAGATGCTGCACGATCTAAGCTATTAAACTTGATACTAAAAATGGAAGATGAATATACCTCAATTGAACTAACTAACAATAGAAGTGGAAATGTTTTAGGAAATAGCCTATATATTAATTGGGAAAATGCATATGCTCCTACCTATTTCCTGATGGATATACAGTTCAGAACATATCCAATACAGATAATATAAAGTTCATTGAATATAAAGATGTGAAGAAAGATTCGGATAATCAATCTATAGTATTCATACAGATGCCTACAGAAACAAAAGGCGTTGTAGACACAGAGGGGGCAAAGATTACTTATATTGAAATCCATGACTATGAGGGGGTTTTAATTGAAAAAAATAATCGCATATCTATAATATGGCATAATGATGAGTATTTATTTGACATATCGGGATATGAGAGCAAATCTGAAATGATTAAAGTTGCTGAAAGCATAAAGTTTTTAGGAAAACATAGCAGGAATACTTGGTAATTTACTTACTGAGATGAAAGCATAAAATTATACAAAACAATCCATATATAAATAGGTTCTTTTATATATTTAATATATTATATGCATGATAGGAAATCTAGTAAAGACAAGAACTTGCCTATATTTTATTTAATATATTCTTTCACTTTTTTAGGGACAGGTTATCCTGTTACTCAGTTTGTTATTTATGAATATATTACAAAAAAAAGATCAAAAAAATAATATGTTTACTCCAAAACATGACAAAATTTGCAGAATACTTATATTATACTACCTATAAATAATATCATTAATCACTATTTGAGATAATTACTTTTGAAATTTATTATAAAAATTAATTAAGGACAGTGTGGGTTAGATTCTATACTTACAGCTAAAAGCAATAAAGTTAATTTATGTATAATCTGCAGAAAACCCTAGCAGTAAAGAAGGAGGTATGATTATACTATGAAGAATCTGGAAGAAGCTAAATTATTTTTACAACAATATGTAGGTTTGATAGCAGTTGAAGAACCTAGTCAATGTTCTTGTTGTTGTTCTAGCCATGGTGGTGGAAAAGCTAGATATGAAGATGGTAGTGATACGGAAATAAATGAATAGAAGTTAAAGCGTTTTTCTATAAGGCTGTTCATAATGTGTTAAACTGCTAGGGTTTCTGTTGTAAATAATGAGGTGATTATATTGAATACTGTAGTAAGAGAGTGTATAAATTTTAAAATGAATGATAATGGAATGGTTGATGTATTGGAAGGGGATAAAGTTATAGGGGAAGTTGAATTAGGTGTGCACGCATTATTAACATTATTTAATGGTTATATGAGTGATGATAACATAATTGAGATACTATCTGAACTAACTCAGCTTGATAAAGATAAAGCCAAAAAAATGTTTGACAAAATTACAGAAAATTATAAATATATATTGGAAAAAAAAGATTCAGTATTTAGAAATTTTGATGTGTTTATAAATAGTAAACAGAAAGTTAATTTAAATAGGTTAAGGGCTATAGTTCCAAAATTTTTAGTATTATCATTAACTAGGGATTGTTTTATGCAGTGTAGGTACTGTTATGCGGGTGCTAGGTATTGCGAAAATATAGATGAAGCTAAAGGATTAGAAATAGAATTGATAGATAAAATATTAAAAGATGCAAAAAAATTGGGAATAAGACATATTGAAATAACAGGAGGAGATCCATTTATAAGAAAAGATATATATGAAATTTTACAAAAAACTGTTGAAGAAGGAATACATATAAATATATCAACAAAAAAATTACTATCTATTCAAGAAATTAAACAACTAAAGCAAACTGGTTTAAAAAGTATACAGATAAGTATAGATACACTTGATGATTATATAGCTAAATATTTAACGGGTATTGATGATTTTGCAGAACGTATGATAGAAGTTATTAGTAAATTAATATCTAATGGAATTGATGTTACTGTTAATACAGTGGTAACTAAAAAAAACATAAAGGGTATACCAGCACTAATAATAAAGTTAAATAATATGGGTGTAAAAGAACATATGATATCACCCTATTTAAGAACTTTAGGAAGACATGATGAACTATTATTTCCAAGTGAAGAAGACTATAAGTTATTGGAAGAATTTGTATATAATTATGAAGGGAAGATGAACGTCAATTATAAGAGTCCAAAATACGAAATTAAGTCTAAGACATTAATGAATATTTCTAGATGCTCAGGTGGCAGAATGGGACTAGTCATTATTCCAAATGGTAAAGTGACTATTTGTGAGAGATTAATAGATAGTGAGGAATGTATAATAGGAGATGTAAAGAAACAGTCATTAATTGATATTTGGAATTCGGACGAGTTATATAATCTTATATATCCTAAGAGAAGTAAGTTTATTAATACAGATTGCTACGATTGTGACGATTATGAGAAATGTATACTTGATAAAGGTTTATGCTATGCTAGAAGTAAAATTGCATATGGAACCATATATAATAAAGATCCGTTATGTCCTAGAGAAACCAAATTTATGAGATTTGTGTAAAGTAAATTAGAGATATGTCAAGAGGCGAATTTTAATAAAATCAAAAATAATAAAAAATAACCGGAATTTGATAGATCATTCAGGAAACGTGCTTTTAGGCAATAATCAAATGGCTTTGTTGAAGTTGAAAGGATTATTCTTTGCAAACTATCTTTATTCAATTATAGCATTAGGTACCTCTAATAAAAATTGTATTAAAAACAAGAAAGTATGCTTAGAAGCCCTATAAAAAGTGTTTCTAAGCATATTATATGAGAGGAGCATATAACATGATACATATAAAAGATTTAACAAAAATATATAGAGTGCCAAAACAAAATAAAAAAAAGTCTCTGAGAAATTTTTTATTTCCAGTTTACGAAGATAAAATAGCAGTAGATAATATAAGTTTTGATGTAGAAGAGGCAGAAATAATTGGTTTTGTAGGAACAAATGGAGCAGGTAAAACAACGACTATTAAGATGTTATCAGGAATATTAACTCCAACTTCTGGGAAGATAATTGTAAATGGCTATATACCATATAAAAATAGAAATGAATTATCTAAGAATATTGCTGTGATAATGGGGCAAAAGTCAGTAATGTTTTATGATATACCTGTTATAGAATCTTTTAAATTCTATAAAGATGTTTATTCAATATCAATCAATGATTATAAAAAAAGGATGGAATTATTTTTGGATAAGTTGGAATTAAGTAATATATTGAATATCCCTGTCAGAAAGCTATCCCTTGGACAAAAAATGAGATGTGAGATCGCTGTATCATTGTTACATAATCCGAAGATATTATTTTTAGACGAACCTACTATTGGGCTTGATATAATAGCTAAACATAAAATATTAGATTTTTTTACATACTTAAACAAAGAATTTAATACTACAATATTTTTAACTACCCATGATATAGCAGATATTGATAAAATTTGCAAACGCATAATTATTATTGATAAAGGTATAATTAGATATGATGGAGCGATAAAAGAACTTAAAGATAGAGATCAATACAAAATAATTGAGATTATGCATGAGAAAGATTACAATTTAGAAAAAATATTAGATGGTTTTAAGAAGGAGATTTTAGTATCTGAAGAATATAAAACCACTATAAAAGTGGTTAAGCAAGATGTGGGGAATGTTGTTAATAATTTGATTAATAATCCTAAGATAGTGGATTTTAATATAAATGCATTGAGTTTAGAGAGCGTACTACAGGAAATATATTTAAATGATCAAGGAGAATTGTTATGATAAAGAAATATATGAAATTAATAAGAAGGTTCGTTATAATTTCTTGGCAAGAAATATATATTTTCAAATTTGAGCTTTTTATGGTATTGTTACATTTATTGTTTAATACTAGTTTTGTGTTTTTATTTTGGTATTCACTACTTAGCAATATAGAAGGGCTTGGAGGCTGGGAATTTTCACAATTAGCCATGTTCAGTGCGGTTACATTGTTTGGAGAAAGTTTAGGCGGATTATTCTTTGGATTTAGAGATTTGCCAAGTAAAATAATAATGGGAGAGCTGGATAAATATTTGAGTAGGCCTATAAATACATTGTTTGCAGTATTATTTGAGAGTGTATCGATAGTTTATTTTATACAACAGTTTTTAGTAAGCTTGATCTTGATTATAATTGTAGCCATAAATGCCAAAATGATTATAAAGGTCAATAATATAATAATGAGCCTTATAGTAATGTTCATGGGAGTGCTAATCTATAATTTTATATACGGAATTATAACATTTATGGCATTTTGGTTTGGCAGAATAGAGGTATTCAGAGGATTAATATTAGGCCTAACAGAAAGCAAGCAGTATCCATTGGATATTTTTCCAAGCAAGATGAGAATGATTTTAACATATGTGGTTCCAATTGCATTTGTATCGTACTATCCTACCGTTATATTATTGGATAAAATGAGTATTAGTCTTATGTTTTTTTTAAAATTATTGGCCTTTTGTTTTATAACATTTATTTTATTCATAACAATATGGCACTTAGGAATAAAAAGGTATGAATCAAATGGGGGATAAAACCACTTTTTGGCAGGATGGCTCATTCAGTTTTGTGCCTTGATCGAAGCGAAAGGAATGATTTAAAGGTGAAAAAATATATTCGTATTTTACAAATTGAATTTTGCAGAATGAAAGAGTATGCTTTGAATTTTATGGGACAAATTATGTATTTACCGTTAAAGTTATTAATAATATATCTAATATGGAAATTTGTATATGCGAGTACAAGTACAATAAAAGATTATACTTTTGAAGATATTATTACATATTATTTTTTACTGAATATATTTGAAACTGCAATAGCACCTGTAGGGATAACTGCTTATCAGGTGTTTAATGATATTAATATAGGAAATTTGGATATGTATTTGACAAAGCCAATTTGTTATCCATTGTACTTATTTTGTACTAAGATAGGTTATTTTTTTTGGGGAATAACTTCAGGATTGATTTTTTTATATTTAAGTAAAGCTGTAATTGGAATAAAACTACCAGTAAATATTGCAAATTTTGCATTATCATTATCAAATGTTTTTTTAGGATTAGTAATAATGTATTCCTTATTTTTTATAGTAGGTGAGTTAACATTTTGGGTAAAAAATATATTGACGCTCAGAGATAATTTATGGAATGTTATAAAATTGTTATCAGGACAAATATTGCCTATAGCATTCTTTCCTGAAATTTTAACCAAATTATCAAGATGGTTACCATTTCAATATATTTATTATGTTCCTGTATCAATATTTCAAGGGAAGTATACACAGGTGCAGGCAATTAAGCATCTAGGATTTCAGATTATTTGGGTAGCTGTACTTTCGACTATAATGATTGTTTTGTGGGCTACAGGAATAAGAAAGTATGAATCTCAAGGAGGATAAAGCAAATATAGCTAATAAATAAAAATAAAGAGTGTGAAATTTTTAGAATAGATAAAGGTGACATGTTCACCTTTATCTATTATCTAATATATATACTTTTACCTTTCTTCTGCCAAATTGTTTTACTTCTTTGGCGGTGTTGAAAAATAAATCAATTTTATTTCCTTTAATTGCACCGCCAGTGTCCTCTGCTACGCAAAAACCATAATCCTCTGTACCATCAAGGCTTTGAACATACAATTTTGTACCTAAAGGTATTACACGTGGATCAACAGCAACTACTCCTGGCCTTGCCTTAGTCCCAGAAGCAGTAATGCCGTAATATTTGTCTCCAGGTCTTTTACCAGTGCTTTCATAGGATAGGTCATAAGCCGTTGCTATCATAGTAATGGCTTTAATATACCTTATATTTCCTCTCGAAGAAATTAAAATATTCTTGGTTCCCCTTTCAACAATATGGGGAATGGCTTCTTCTATAATCTCTTCTTCTAAAATATCTTCTGAAACCAATTGACCATTTTCAAATGTTTTTTTCACTTTTACCTTCTTTAGGCCATCCTTGCCTTCTTGTATGGTATTTTCATTACCTATATCCAACCTGTTATTTTTTCTGACGATCTTTTCGTGAGCAATTACTTCTTCATGTTCTTCTACTACCTCAGTTACCTTGGTGACCATAATTTCTGATCCTGGAGCGATTACATCATCAAGGCCTGGATAAGTATAATCCTTTTCGCCAAGATCTACATGCAAGTCCTTCAATATGTCCTGGACTTTATTTTCAACTGAATTCACCTCAACTTTTTTATCTCCAAAGGCTAATATATAAGTTTTAGGTGTCTTTATGATTATGTTCATATTATTTTCTAGTTTAGCATCTAATGGGACATTAATATATACACCTTCTGTTAAACTAATATTTTCCTGTTTAAGCAGATCTTCTACGGTGTCCTTGTAGGTAATTATATTTTTTTCTTCTCCATCTATGGAGATAGTTATATCCTTAGCAGTATGCATATATACTCCCAAAGATAAACTTGCAGTTATAGCGAGGACAGTCAACATTTTAAATTTATTTGACTTTGTGACTGTAAAGTTTGCCATTATATTAACCTCCTCTTTTTTGGCTAGACAGTATTCTAGTCAAAAAATTTTTTTCTGTCAAATTTAAATCCATAAATTACCAAGGGGGAATTAAAAAATCATTAAAAATTTAATTTAAATTTATTGTTTCCCAAATAATTCAATATATTCTGAAAATCAAACGATATGGAAAAATGCGGCATTAAAGGGTTATTAATATGGGAAAAATTACAATTAATAGGTTTAGAAATATTAATCCTCAACAAAATATTAAATTTTTGTAACAAATAAGGAATGCCCCTTTTTATATATTGGGGCATTCCTCCTATTTTATATCTTCCATGTAATAACTTGTTGATTGGTCTATATACATATTTCCCTGTTCCATTGGATAATAATAAGAAGAATATCTACCGCATTGCATCATACATACCCTTATACAGTCTCTAAGCATAGGGTCCATCATTGGGCAAGGCATATAGGGCATGTGTTCATATGGCATAGACTCATAGGGCATAGGTTCATAAGGCATAGGGTCGTAGGGCATGGTTTCGTAAGGTTTAGGCCTGCATGGATCCATTGGATACAATGGAGGTACAGCAGGATGTCTTTGCTCAAAATCTTGTGGGTACATAAAATCACTCCTTTTACACATAACTAATAACATTATATGAAAAAGATAAATAGTGGTCACAAGATAAAACAACTTGACAAATTAAATTTTTTACTATATATTGATGAAGTAAATAAACCAATATATTAGGTAATGAAGGGAAGAGTAGGTTTAATCTGAGACTTTAGAGAGCTGGGGTAGGTGAAAGCCAGCGTTGAAGATTATTCCGAACATGGCCCCTAAACTTTACAGCTGAAGTTTAGTAGGCTGTAACGGCAGCATCCGTTACCATGTGCCGGGTTATGTATGTAACCTACAGAGGTTTAAACTGCGAAGTTTAAACGAATTAGAGTGGTAACACGAAATTCAAGCTTTCGTCTCTATATATAGATGATGAAAGCTTTTTTTGATTTAAATGGGAAATAATAAGAGAAAAGGAGGAATTAAGGTGAAAAAATACTATATTACAACGTCCATATATTACCCTAGCGACAACTTGCATATCGGTCATGCCTATACCACCATTGCAGCAGATACATTAAAAAAGTTTAAAATTGCTCAAGGCTATGATGCCTATCTTGTAACTGGTTCTGATGAGCACGGTCAAAAGATTCAGGGGAAGGCAAAGGAAAATAATATGGCACCTCAGGAATACGTGGATAAAATAGTGGACGATATTAAAAAACTTTGGAGCATGTCAGAAATATCCTATGATAAGTTCATCAGAACTACTGATGAATATCATGAAAAGGCAGTACAAAAGATATTTGAAACCCTTTATAAAAAAGGTGATATCTACAAATCCTATTATGAAGGGTTATACTGCACACCTTGTGAAGCCTTTTGGTCTGAAAGCCAATTGGTAGATGGGAAATGTCCTGATTGTGGAAGGGAAGTTCATTTAGCCAAGGAGGAAGCCTATTTCTTTAAGCTATCTAAATATAAGGATAGATTGATTAAGCTTTTTGAAGAAAATCCTGAGTTTTTACAACCTGAATCGAGGAGAAATGAAATGTTAAATTTCCTTAAGGGGGGTTTAGAAGATCTATGCGTATCCAGAACTAGTTTCGATTGGGGAATCAAGGTACCCTTCGATCCAAAACACGTAGTCTATGTTTGGATAGATGCTTTAAGCTGTTATATTACTGCTTTAGGTTATGGCAGTGAAGATGATGAAAACTTTAGAAAGTATTGGCCTGCTGATGTCCATTTAGTTGGAAAGGAAATAGTGAGATTCCATACTATAATATGGCCAGCCCTATTGATGGCATTAGACTTAGAGATACCTAAGAAGGTATTTGGCCATGGCTGGATATTGTTTGAAGACGATAAGATGTCAAAATCTAAGGGTAATGTTATCTATCCAGAGCCCATAATTGAGCTTTATGGAATCGATGCCTTTAGGTATTTCCTCTTAAGGGAGTTTTCCTTTGGGCAAGATGGTTCATTCTCTAGGGAGAAGTTTTTACAAAGGCTAAACTCGGATTTAGCCAATGACCTAGGGAACTTAGTAAGTAGGACTGTTACCATGGTGGAAAAATACAACGAAGGAGTACTACCAAGTCCAGTAAAAGAAGAGGAAATAGATAAGTCCTTAATAGAAATTGCAACAAAAGCATCGGATGAAGTAGAAAAATATATGGACCAATTAAACTTCAGCCAGGCCTTGGAGGAAATATGGAAGGTAATTAGAAGGACTAACAAGTATATTGATGAAACTAGTCCTTGGATATTGGCTAAGGAAGAGGACAAAGAAAGATTGGATACAGTATTATATAATTTAACTGAAAGCATAAGAATCATAGGCCAATTATTAAATCCATTTATGGAAAGGACCTCTAATGAAATATTGAAGCAAATTGGGTATAAGGACAAATATGATTGGCAGGATACTAAAAAATGGGGTAAAATAAAGGCAGGGACTAAACTATCAAAAGGGAATGTATTGTTCCCAAGATTGGATGTTAAAAAAGAACTGGACAAATTAAACAAAGCTAATGAAAAGTTAATTGAAAATAGGATTAAAAAAGTGGAAAATAATGTAACTGAGGAATATATAACTATAGAGGATTTTGAAAAAATTCAGTTAAGGGTGGCAGAAATACTGGAAGTAAAGGAGCATCCAAAGGCTGATAAGTTGTATATATTGAAGCTTAAAGTTGGAGAAGAGGAAAGGCAAGTTGTATCGGGAATAAAGGAATACTACTCACCTGAAGACCTGGTAGGAAAGAAAGTAGTAATTGTCGCCAACTTAAAACCTATTAAGTTAAGGGGAGAGGAATCTAGGGGCATGGTATTAGCTGCAGAAAAAGATGGGAAGCTGACCTTAGTATCTACTCTTGAGGATATAGATTCCGGAGCCACCATATCATAAGGAGTGAAAAGATGTTAGTAGATAGCCATGCACATCTAGATGATGGAAGATTTGATAGAGATAGGGATAAGCTGATTAAATCCTTGAAGGAATTTGGAGTAGACTTGGTCATAAATCCAGGAGCTGATCTAAATTCTAGCATTAAGGCTGTGTCCATATCGGAAGAATATGATAATATCTATGCTGCAGTGGGGGTACATCCCCATTCAGCAAAGGAAATGGATGAATATACGATAGATATATTAAAATCCTTTACCAATAGGAGAAAGGTTGTAGCTATAGGAGAGATTGGTTTAGATTATTATTACGATAACTCTCCAAGGGATATACAGAGGGAAAAGTTCATAGAACAGCTTAATTTGGCTAAAGAAGTTAAACTACCAGTTATAATCCATTCTAGAGATGCCAACAAGGATACTTTCGATATATTAAAAGAGGCCCAAGATGGTACCTTAAGGGGGGTCATGCACTGCTATTCGGGGAGTGTAGAAATGGCTATGGAATATTTGAAGCTGGGTTTCTATATATCCTTAGCGGGACCCGTTACTTTTAAAAATGCAAGAGTAGCAAAAGAGGTAGCAAAAGCTGTTCCGCTAGATAAATTGCTGATAGAAACCGATGCCCCCTATCTTACTCCAGAACCTTATAGAGGCAAAAGGAATGAACCCATATACGTAAGATACGTGGCAGGCACTATTGCAGAATTAAAAGGAATAAGCTTTGAAGAAGTAGCCAAACAGACATCACAAAACGCAAAAAGGTTGTTTAATCTAGTTTAAACAATTGACAATTTTAAATATGGTGGTTGTCTTTGGTATATTGTAAAGAACAATTCCCCAACCCAAGATCTGGCAAATATTTCGTAAGTCGAGCCTTATTTTTATAAATATGCCTCTTAGCTTCCTCGTATATGCAAGGTGTGCCACTTCAATTTCTGGGATAGAGGATCCAATTTCTTGGTGGCAAAGGATCTGACCCCTTGCCACCAAAGTTGAATAATAATTGTCAATTGTCCATTGAAAAAAGAGGTGTTTTCGCATGATAAAAGAAATAATAGTAGTAGAAGGAAGAGATGATATTACAGCCGTAAAAAGTGCAATAGAAGCGGAGGTAATTGCAACTGGCGGATTTGGATACGATGAAAGGTTTATAGAGAATTTGAAAAAAATTGCCCATAAAAGGGGTATAATCATTTTAACGGATCCAGATTATGCAGGAGAAAGGATAAGAAAGCATTTAAGCAAGCATATTAAAAATTGCAAACATGCCTTCCTTCCCCAGGGGAAAGCTTTAAAGGAGGGGGATGTTGGCGTTGAAAATGCAACTAAAGAGGATATAATAGATGCTATTAATAAAGCAAGACCTGTAATAGTAGATAAAAGAGAAGAATTTACTAAAGAGGACCTATTGGAATTAGGTTTAATAGGGGATAGGGATAGTAGGCGTAAAAGAGAGATTTTAGGGAATATTTTAGGAATAGGCTACGGAAATTCTAAGCAGTTTCTAAATAGGCTGAACCACTTTGGCATAACTAGAGAAGAGTTTGTAAAAGCTTTGGAGTTGATGGAAAAATATGAATGATAAAAGGTTATATTCTCCCAAATATGTAAGGCAAATATTAGATAAACATGGATTTAAATTTTCGAAAAGCCTAGGACAGAACTTTCTTATAGACGGTAATATCTTAAGGAAAATCTCTCAGGGAGCTAATATTATAAAGGACGACTATGTATTGGAAATAGGTCCTGGCATTGGCACCTTAACAGAGGAATTGGCATTAAATGCGAAAAAGGTAGTAGCCATTGAGCTGGATCAAAATCTGTTACCTATATTAGAGGAGACTTTAGAGGATTATTCTAATGTGGAAATAATCCATGGAGACATTTTAAAGGTAGATGTAAATAAGCTAATAGAGGAAAAATTGGGAGGAGGGCCTATTAAGGTGGTAGCCAATCTACCCTATTATGTAACCACTCCCATATTAGCCAAGTTAATAGAGGAAGATTACAATATTGAGTCCATTACAGTGATGATACAAAAGGAAGTAGCCCAAAGGATAGTAGCCTCTCCTGGCAATAAGCAATACGGTTCCATAACCGTTTTTATGAATTTTTACACAGAACCAGAAATATTGATGAATGTACCCAAAACAGTATTTATGCCTCAACCTAAGGTGGATTCTGCTGTAATCAGATTAAAGATAAGAAAGGAGCTTCCACAAGTAGATAGAAATACATTCTTCCAAGTAGTAAAATTGGCTTTTAATAAGAGAAGAAAGACCATTCTAAACGCTTTATCGTCTAATCCTTGGGGGTTAGACAAAGAAGGAATAAAAGCCGTATTGGAAAAGGCTCAAATTTCTCTGGAAGAAAGGGCAGAGAATTTAAAAATTGAAGATTTTATTAAGATTAGTGAAACATTACCCTCCTTAGACATATATTAGTATAAAGATTAAAAAGGGGGGTTATTCATGTCAAAGGAATATACATACTTTAGGAAATATATTATACTGAAAAAAGACTATACGAATATTAGCGACATAAACCCTAAGGGGCATGCTAAAATAGAAGTTAGGGGCAATAAAGGCAATGTTAGCCTTAATGTAGATAATTGTGAAAAGGAGAATTATTACCGAGTATACCTATTAAGAGAAATAAATGGTAAGATAGAAGAGGAGGATATAGGTAGAATTTTTGCAGATGATAAGGGAAGGATTAGGACTAATATTGGTCTTAATCTAAAGGAATTAGAGGCGAAGGGCTTTTCAATAGATAAAATAGATGCTATTCTCATAAGAAGGGGTATATCTTTATTATTAGGTGGTTATATTGATAAAGACAATAAGGTTATAGATAGATTCATAGAAAAAATGGCTTCTGAAGAAGGAGAAAATAGTTTCCATGCAGAAAAAATTATAGAGGCTATAAACGAAGAAGAGCAAATTGCAATGGAAGTAGCAGTTGAGGAAGGGGAGAAAGAGAGGATTAAAGAAGAAATTTTAGAAAAACTAATAGTAGAAGATATAGTTGAAGAAAATGTCCAAGAAGAGCCTGTAAAGGATGAAATTTCTGGGGATGACGAAACTGTAAATGATGTAGCAGAAGAAATGAAAGAAGAAATAGGAGAGAAAATAAATGAAGAAGGCATACAGGATATAGTTATGGAAGATGAATGGGTCATAGATAATGTATCTGAATCTTTCAAGGATTTAGAATATGCTAGACGCCTTCATTATAAGAATCAAATGACCAATTATATATTAAGCGTACTGAGATTTTTCCCTCAAGTACAGCCCTTGAAAATATATTTGCACAATTATACTTGGTGGAGGATTGAAGACGATGGAAGCCAGCCCTATAGAGGATTTTTGCCCTATTATAATTATTTGATGAGTTCGGATTATAAATATCCATTTTTGCAAAATGCAGCTACTTGTATGGATCAAATAAAAAGGTATGGTCATTATCTATTTGGATTGTACAAGGAAAATGATGAGGTAAAACTCTACATCTATGGAGTACCTGGAAGATTTACATTAGAAGAACATCCTTTTAGAGGTATTACTGGCTTTAATACTTGGTATGATTCTGTAGATGGGATAGGTTATTGGGTTTTGTACATCGATCCAATAAAAGGGAAGGTAATATACCCTATAAACCCAATGGTACCATCTTATTAAAGGTGAAGAAGGGAGGTAATTAACCATAGATAATAAAAATATATGTGGCGAGTCTGGTGCAGACTTACAGCTATTAAAAGAGATTAAAGAAGGATTGTATAACGAAGAAATAATTAATGAACTGGCTCAAATATTTAAAGCATTAGCAGATCCTACAAGACTTAAGATAATATACGTTTTATCTGAGTCTCCTCTGTGCGTTCATGATATTGCCAATTTATTGGACATGACTCAATCTGCTATATCTCACCATTTAAGGCTTCTTAGAAATTTAAGGCTTGTGAAGTTTAAAAAAGAGGGAAAATCCGTCATATACTCTTTAGATGACGACCACGTTTTACAACTATTCCATCAAGGATTAGACCATGTTAAACATGATTAAAAAAGATGGGGGTTACATGGTATCCCTCATCTTTTCAACATTATTCTCTTTTGTATAACGACATTTATCACATACTATATCCTTTGCTTGAGTAAGAGCAGCAAGAACAGTAATTCTTCTTTGCCGATCCAATAAGAAGGCTTTTTTCTCAGCATCAGTGGTTGAAGACAAAAAATATACTGGTGGAAGATTATTCAATGCAACAGATTTAATGTCATCTTGATAGTAAGGCTTTTTACAGGATTTACATAGATGTTTTATCTCTTCAAAGATTTCATCTACTAATACTTCCATGTAATTTTGAACCATAAAACCATTCCCTTACAAGAAATCTATAAATTCAGACAATAATAATATAGTCCTAATTATTATAGTACTTTATTACTATAAAGTCAACAAAAATAGCTAAAAAATTTTTGATTAATAAGATAGTTTTCGGGTAGCATATAATCATAAAGAGTAATCATAAAGAGAAAAAACTTGACAAGAGATACCCTTGTGGGGTATAATAAAATGAGAATATAAACAGCTATGAAGGAGGAGTTTAAATGTCAAACGTTGTTGTCTATACAAGCAGTACATGTCCATATTGTGTTTCTGTTAAAGAATATTTAGAAGAAAAAGGAGTATCCTATACTGAAAAGAACGTATCTACAGATGTTGATGCAAGAAAAGAGCTAATGAAAATGGGGCATATGGGTGTTCCGGTAACCATAATCGATGGCCAAGAGGTAGTAGGCTTTGACAGAAATAAATTAGATGAGTTGTTGGATAAATAACTAGGTAAGTCAAAATCTCCCCTAAATTAAATTTAGGGGAGATTTATTTTTGCCAATCTAATTATTATTCATTTAACGCTTTCAATAATTGAGATAAATCTATACCATGAACCATAGCGGCTTCTTCTAAGCTTTCCATTTGGCTTGCAGGGCATCCAATACAACCTAACCCAAAGCTCAAGAGGGTATCTACCGCTTCTGGCTTGTAACGGATTATTTCTCCTATTAGCATATCCTTAGTAATTTCCATTTTCTGACCTCCTTAACTTAAACTCATATATATATTACCACAAAAGCTATACTATTAACAGAAAAAATTAATTGAAATTGAGAACAAATATATTAAATATTTATTGAAAATGTATAAAAAACTTGCAGAATGGTTAATCTTTATAGCAGGAGGTGGGAAAATGGATAATAATGAAAACAACAGAGATAGGACAGAAAATAGGACTAACAATTGGAACATAGGGGAAATATTAATACGAATTTTAGTCACAGCAATAGTAGTTGGAATTGCAGCTTTTTTGACCCCAGGATTTTCTGTAGATAATTTATGGAGCTTGATTCTTGCAGCAGTAGTCATAGCAGTATTAGATTACCTAGTCCAAAAATTCACAGGAGTAAATGCAACTCCATTCGGTAGAGGTATTACAGGTTTTATAGTAGCTGCAATTATACTATACGCTACAAAGTTTATAGTTCCAGGATTTAATATATCCGTATGGGGAGCTATTATAGGAGCTTTAGTAATTGGTATAATAGATGTGATAATACCAGGAGATGCCATGTAAAAAAACCCTCTAACTTTTGTTAGAGGGTTGAATTTTTTTTAAAAATGATATAAAATGATTTAAAATACCCACATGGGGTATAATATGAATAATAAATAATATGAGGAGGAAAGATTATGAAGGTAAAAATAACCGATATAGCCCAGAAGGAGCTTAAAAAGACGCTGGAATCCATAAAAAACAGAAAACCTTTGAGAATTTATGTAGCAGGTTATGGTTGAGGCGGTCCTTCTTTTGGTTTGGCTCTGGATGAGCTTAAAGAAGGAGATATGAAGGTAGAGGTAGATGATTATACTTTCTTGATAGAGGAAGATCTAGCAGAAAACTTTGGCTCTTTTACCATAGATTATAGCAACAATTGGTTAAGAAGAGGATTTACAGTAATACCCGATAGAAAGGTTTCATCTTGCTAAGTTCTTATTTTGAATAGGCAATTCACAGAGCCTATTCTTTTTTGTTTTTTATATATTTATATAATAATAGAATGATTCTGTGTTACAATAGTATAGAGCAATATAAATTTATCTTGAATTTTTAATAGAAATTTTATAATCTATTAATGTAATTAAACCCTAGGAGGAACGTGGGAGGTGATGATTAGTGGATTCTGGGCCTTTACCTGGGCATAGTATATACTTTATAAGCAAAAAAATAAGAAGAACCCTAGTCATTACCTTGGACAGGAGTTCTTCTAAGGGGGGTTAATATGGATGAAAGAAGACTAAAAGAATTGATCGAAGAAAAGAAATACGTAACACTGAAGAAGGAGTTAGAAGAGTTAAATCAAGTAGACATAGCTGAACTATTGGAAAAATTAGATGTTTATACTGCATTGCTGATATTTAGAATGCTATCTAAGGACTTAGCTGTAGAGGTATTTTCTCATTTTTCCGTAGAACAGCAGAGAAATATTATAGGATTGGTAACTGATAAGGAATTGAAATATATAGTAGAAGAGCTATTTTTTGACGATATGGTGGATATTATAGAGGAAATGCCTGCGAATATAGTGAAAAAGATTTTAAAACATGCCAAGGAAGAAGAAAGAAGCCTTATTAACCAATTTTTAAAATACCCACCTGAATCAGCAGGCAGTATAATGACCATAGAGTATGTAGACTTAAAAAAGCATATGACGGTAGGAGATGCTTTAAACCATATTAAGAAAACGGGGTTAGATAAAGAAACGGTCTACACCTGCTATGTAACTGATGAAAATAGGAAATTGGAAGGTATTATCTCTTTAAGAAAATTAGTAATAAGTGACGAAGAGAAAACCATTGAGGACATAATGAATAAGGATGTAATCTATGTCCACACCCATGATGATCAGGAAACGGTAGCTAACATATTTAAAAAATATGGTTTTTTGGCTTTACCTGTTGTAGATAAAGAGGATAGGCTGACAGGTATAATCACCGTAGACGATATAATGGATGTAATAGAACAAGAAAATACGGAAGACTTTCAAAGGATGGCTGCCATGGCTCCATCGGAGGAAAAATATTTAGACACTGATATACTTACCCTTGCCAAACATAGAATCTTATGGCTATTAGTGTTGATGATTTCTGCCACCTTTACAGGTAGAATAATAATGAAGTATGAGGGTGTACTCCAAACAATAGTAGTATTAACGGCTTTTATACCCATGTTAATGGATACAGGGGGGAATTCTGGAAACCAATCATCAACCTTGATAATTCGTGGTTTGGCCTTAGGAGAAATAGAGTTAAAGGATGCAGGCAAGGTATTATGGAAGGAGTTTAGAATTAGTGTAATAGTTGGGTTTATGCTTGCAGTAATAAACTTTTTTAGAATCTATTTATTTGACACCGTAGGACCTTTGGTGGCTTTTACAGTATCTATTACTTTATTTCTAACGGTAATTATATCCAAAGGAATAGGCTCACTATTACCTATGGCAGCTAAAAAATTAAATATAGACCCAGCTATAATGGCAGGACCATTGATTACTACTATAGTAGATGCTATAAGTTTAATCCTATATTTCAAAATTGCAACTTTAATTCTTGGCATATAATAAAAAGCTGGTTTCTAAACCAATAGAAACCAGCTTTTTACTTTGTGATGAGTAATTTACGTTATATCATATATTTGTCCAGCTCTTTAGCAAAGTTTTCCGATACCTTATTGAATTCAGCAGTCTTTTCCGTCATATTCTTTATTTCATTGATGTAATTGGTTACATTCTTGCTTACCTCTTGGCTTGAAGCAGAGTTTTCTTCAGCTATTGCAGCTAGGGATTCAACATGTTCTGACATACTGGTTATTGCCTCCGATTCTTTATTTAAATCACTTACCAGATCGATGATCAGATTTGCAACTCCTTTGATGGATTCTACAACCTGGCTAGTTTCTATAGATAAATTATTTAAGTTAGACTTTTCTTCGTCCAATATCCCATATTGTCTCCCTATATCTGAAACCAATTCATCAATTTCCATAAGTATTGCTTCTAGTATGTTGTTTATATTGCTAACAGCTTCCTTAGAACTTTCTGCTAGCTTCCTAATTTCCATGGCTACAACGCTAAAGCCTTTGCCATATTCACCAGCCCTAGAAGCCTCAATGCTGGCATTTAGAGCTAATAAATTGGTCTGTTCTGCAATTTTTTCTACAGTTTCCACTATTTTAGTAACATCTTGAGCTCTGTTTTTTAAGGTAAAGCTTTTTTCCTTAACAATAGAAAATTCTCCTACTATTTCATTTAAATTATCCACAGTGTTTTTTAAATTTTCAAATCCCTTTCTAGTCTTATCTACAGTCAACTGAAGCTTATCCTTACCTTCGTTTTCCTTTTCTACTATACAGTTTAGATTTTGGATGCTATCATTAAGCTGGTAAGCTATGTTTTCCGTTTCCCCAGCTTGATTGGTAGCTCCATAAGCAACTTGCCTAACTATGGAGTCGATTTCTTGAGAAGTATTGGTCATGTTGTTGGATATCTCATTAAACTTTTCTCCAAATACATTTAATTCATCTACAATGGCCTTATAGCCTACAAAATCCCTCTTGATGCTATTTTTAGCCTTATTCAACCTATTGTTGATATCTTCTAAGAAATCGTTAGTAGAAATGTTCCTTTCAAAGGAGAAATCCTTATTTTCTAAATCCTCAATAGTTTCAAATATATACTTTAACGGTCTTAATAACAATTTCCCTATAATAGTAGGAATTAGAAAAGATAGAGCCAATATGGCTATTAGCAGTGGCATCCCATGCAAATAATTAGACAATATGGCTAAAGGGATGCCTGAGAACAATAATACTCCTAAACCAACTTTAAGTTGAAAACTCTTTATAAAACCAAGGGACAGGAAGCTATTCAGCTTATACACTCTCTTATTATAGACTTCCATTGGGAATGTTATGGCTATTTTAGTGTAATCCTCTTTCTTTTCCAATATCTCCACTTCAATATCTTCTTTAAAGTATTTGGAGGCTCCCATTAACATTCCGTGGAAATAATCAAACATTCCTCTAGGAGAAGAGTAGCTCATTGTAGCCTTGTTTTTTTCCAAGGGCTCTACCTTTAATATGGGAGGCTTTGCTCCGGGAATTCGCTTAGTGACCACCACATGGATATCATACATGGCCTTTAAAAAGGCATATAGATTTTTGAACTTAAAAAAAGCGGGATAATCTTTAGAGAAGGTATTTATGTTGTCCAACCCAATTTCGTGCCATACTTCTGATGGTGTCTTTCCTAATCTTTTTGCTATTTCATCTATAATTCCTAACGCAATACTATCCTCAATATCCTCCATGGGTGTGAATACCTTATTTTCACTAATTCCGTATGTAGCTAATGCATCCCTTACCACATCTTCCCCGAATATGTTTCTACTAGTTTTTATCCATGCTGAAACAATGGTACCCTTCATAATAACATCATCTCCTTGTTTATCTTAGATTAATTATACCATATTTATCACCTATTAAATCAATTTTCATAATATGTATTAACAGGGATTAGGGGGTAATATGATGGAGACAGATTTCAAAATTAAATATATAAATATAGAAAAGGATAAAGAAATGGAAGTGTCCCTGGAAAAAATGGTTGGCATATTATTGAATTTGGAAATGGATACTAATTTTCATATAGAGGCTTTAAAGGCTCAGGCAATAATAATTAGGACAAACTTAGTAAAAAAACCAATGGTAGAAGGAGGAGATTTTATAGATATATGGGAGGATGAAAGTGCCGAAAAGATAATAGAGGCTGTTAAGGATACTGAGGGTTTGGTAATTCTATTTAATGACAAGCCTATAGATGCAAGATATCACATATGCTGTGGCGGGAGTACGGAGAATTCGGAAAACGTAATAGATAATCAGATAGTCTATCTTAGAAGGGTTTTATGCGATTATTGTAAGGATACCACCTATTGGAGGAGGGAGAAGGATTTCAGCCTTGATGAAATGGAAAATGCATTAAAAGTAAAGTTTCCTTCCATGGATATAGGCGTAGAATCTGAGATTGCTGGATTTATAGAAGACATAGAAAGGGATGAACGGGGAAGGGTGTTGTCAATTAAGGTTGCAGGTAGAAAAATTTCAGGAGAGGAATTAGCTAGACTATTAGGTTTAAATTCCACCAGATATGCTATATTTCCAACGGGAATTAAATTTGTTACTAGGGGAAAAGGACATGGGCTGGGATTTTGCCAATATGGAGCTAATAAAATGGCCCAACAAGGATATAGCTATTTTGATATATTGAAATATTACTATACAGGAGTAGAAATAAGAAAATATTTGCTTCCCTGTATAAAAAAGCCTCTTTATGGGAAAACAATAATAATAGATCCAGGACATGGAGGAGATGATAAGGGATTTGAAGGAGATTCAATAGGACTCATAGAAAAGGATGTTGTCCTTAAACTTGCATTAAAGCTAAAGCTGCTATTGGAAGAGCTAGGCATGAAAGTTCATTTAACTAGGAATAAGGATGAAAACATACTCATTACTGATAGGATAGAAGAGGCTAATAAACTGAAAGCAGATTTTTTTGTGAGCATTCATATGGATTATTTTAATTGCTCTAATCAAAAAGGGTGTGAAATATTCCATTTTAGGAAGGATTACGATAGTCAAAGGCTAGGTTTCTGTATTCTGAAGAACTTAAAGGATAAAGGGATACCAATAAGGGGAGTAAAAGAGGGAAATTTTTATATTTTCAGAGGCGTTAGTACCAGCTCCTTATTAATAGAAATTGGCTATCTATCCAATCCAGAAGAGGAAGCTAAGTTTTTAGAAGATAGCTACATGGAAGACCTGGCTGAGGGAGTAGTAAAAGGGATTTTAGAATATTATCAATAAAAGATTGACAAAGTATCATATTCATAGTATAATATTAATTTATTTGACATGGTGGACAAATTGTGATATAATTTAACCATGAGTGTTCTTTGCACTCCTCCTCCCCTATTTTTAGGGAATAACCAATGGAAGGTGGTTACTTTGTTGGAAAAGAATAGTTTGGCGAAAATCCGTAAGAACGTAGAAGATTGTGTCGGGAAAAAGGTAATATTGAAGGCAAATAAAGGAAGAAAGAAGACCACGATTAGGGAAGGTATATTGGAAGAAGCTTATCCAAGTTTGTTCGTAGTTAAGATTTGTAATCAATTCGATATGGTTCGAAGAGTTTCTTACACTTATTCAGACATACTGACGGAAACTGTGGAAGTCACAATCTGTGATGATGAAGATAGACAGATAAAAATAAGTTAAAAAACAAGACTTGAAGTCTTGTTTTTTTACTGTCCAATTGAATGCTATATCTCGAAGTAGTACCTAATATTAGCATTTTGAATTTTATCGTGAATTATGTTTCCGATCCCTATTGCCACATTAAAGGATTTCTCGTCTTGATAATTAATTACAAAATTCCATTTTTCAATGGTTACAATCCTATAGCGATATATACAGGAATCTAAAAAGGTATGTATGATATCTTTATAGGAAAAGTCGTCTAAAAATTGGCAGTCCAGCTTAATATTAATCTTAAAATCGGATGTTTCACTAAAATTGACCAAAAGGTCGATGTTCTGCCAATTAAAATAGAATTTACCCTCCTTATTCTTGAAATTACTGGGATTAAGCACATTGACTATAACGCTTCTAGGAGGTGGTTGTGGTGTGATTTTATCGAATTTGTACAGATATTTCATCTTAACAAAATTATCAAATAGGTAACTAGTTTTCCAAATATTATCTTGGGAGTAATCGGGTATTACAATCTCTTTAATATAAGATTTAATTATATTGGCCATGCTGGAAAGGTCGAGTTCTTCATAATCGAACTGAGAGTCCATATATTCTTGGCATCTTTTCTTATGTTCTAATGGTTTTACTCCATACCATCGTCTAAAATGCTTATAGTAATATTTCACGTCTGAAAAACCACATTTTTCTGCTATAGTTGCTATACTCATATTGGTTGATAATAAGAGGAATTCGGATTTTAATGTTCGTTCATAATTGAGGCGTTCATTGAAGCTGAAATGGCTTAAATTCTTCCAGAGATGGGAAAAATAATTTTTGGTTATGAATTCCTGTTTAGCGATGTCGTCTAGAGTAATTTTTTCATGATAATGTTCATCTATGTACTTGACTATTCTATGATACCTGTCCAGTTGTAAAGGACTAATAAAATCGTTGCTCTTTTTTAAGAACTGGAGCCAATTAAACTCTTGGACCATAGAAGCTACCAACTGATACATGGAGTCTCGAGTTAATTCTTCTGCTAGTGGGTCTTGGCTGGTTATATCTGTAAGGACGCTTACTAATAGGTTTCTGAATCTGGTTTTATACCCCTTTCTTATATCATCGTCATAATTATCGCTTTCTATCCTAGTATTGCCTTGGGAGTACATATTGTTTCTAAAGAACATATACTTAATATATTTAAAATATTTTTCGAAATAGTTTAGATCGATATGAAATACTGCTACTATTGCCTTAGATGAGCTTCGTATGGAATGGATCGATTTATTATTTACAAACCAGAAATCCCCTTCCTTGACTAATATATGCTCGAAATTAGCATTTACCTCAATAGAGCCCTTAAGGGGTAATAGAATTTCAGTTACATCTTCATGCCAGTGGATGGGGTATTTTTTTATGGATAGTATCGATACGTTAAAAGGTTTATTAACTATGAACTGGACTGCTTCCTTTTTCATCTTTTCACCTTCCTTGTCCCCTTTATTATATCATATTTAAATATTTTCAGCATAAAAGGAAAAAATCCGACATAAAGTCGGATTAAAATAGGGAAATGAGCAAGCTTTTTGCTCGTACGGGGAAGAAAGATCTTTTGGAAGTCTTCCTTATAATTATATGTCGAAATTTAACTAAATGTAAATAGGACTTATTTCCCAAGAATATCCAAAATATAGTTTGGCAAGTAAAATGAACCTTTGTGCAGCTTACTATTATAGTATTTTGTGTCTAATTTTAGTTTTTCCCATTCTGCAGGCTTATGATCTTTAATGGGATGGTAGTTTTTGGATGCAAATCCAAATAACCAATTCCCTGAGGCATAAGTAGGTATATTAGCTTGATATACCTCAGTTATAGGGAAAATGTTTTTAAGTTTTTTTATAGCCCTTTCAAATTCAGCTCTATCTTTTTCATAAAAGGCGGATTCACACTGATTTACCAGTATTCCCTTATTATTTAGGGCTTTGTAGCAGTTATTGTAAAATTCCGTTGTAAAAAGTCCTTCCCCCGGCCCTATTGGATCTGTAGAATCTATGATAATTAAGTCGTATATGTTTTCCTTACCCTTAACGAATTCTATTCCGTCTTTAAAATAGGCAGTAATTCTTTCATCATCGAACCCCTTATTCAAAAATGGCAGGTATTTCTTAGAAATTTCAACTACCATCTTATCTATTTCAACAAAATCGATGGATTCAATGGTCTTGTACCTCGTTAACTCCCTTAAAGTTCCTCCATCTCCAGCTCCTATTACCAGTACCTTTTTTATATCTGGATTGACTGCCAAGGGAGTGTGGACTATCATCTCGTGATATACGAATTCATCTTTTTCTGTGAGCATTATGAATCCGTCTAATACTAGCACTCTACCATATTCATAGGTATCCAATACATCGATTTTCTGAAATGGGCTTTCCACGGAACAGAGATGCTCTTTTACCTTCATGGAAAGCTTACTATATTTGTTATGCATCTCATCAAACCACAATTCCATCATAAACCCTCCTATTCCTTAGGCCTCAATAGATTGAGGCTTAAAAACGATGTTCTTATATTTTCCTTGAGAATAATTATAAATTTTTTTAACATTTCCTCGATTTATCTCAACGGTTTCCGTTTTTTCCGCTTTAAATTTTTCCTTTAAATAATCAAAGGCAATCCAAGGGTCTACATCTTCACCACAGGTAAATAAATCTACAGCTGCATATCCATATTCAGGCCATGTATGGATTGTTAGATGGGATTCCTGTATCACTACTACACCACTGACTCCCCAAGGGTTAAAGGTGTGGAATATAGATTCTACAACGGTTGCTTTTGCTACATTTGCAGCCTCCACCATATATTCTTTTATTTTGCCAGCATCATTTAGTAATTCATTATCACAATTGTAGAATTCGACTAAAATATGCCTTCCTAACCTTTTACTGTCCATATAACAACCCCCTTCATAATATATTGTAAAGAAAAGAAATCATCAAAGTTTAGTAATTCTAAACTCAAAAACAAAAAATAATATTTAACTACAATAAACTTAAAGTTTATAATTAATAAACTTTTATCAGTACTATTATAGTACTAGTAATTAATTTTTGTGTCAATAGATTTAAACTATTTACTGTCAAAAAATTATTCATCATTTTGGACATTAACTCATATACTTTTTCATAGGATATATAAAGTAGTTTAATAGGAGGAGGTTAGATGATGGAAATAATCAAAGACACTCTAAAGGTGGAGGAACAAAGAGGTTTTGAAGAGATAGAGTCTTTAATCGAAACGGAAATTTACCTAGATCAAACTAAGGCTGAAATAGGCGAAATCCTCTGGATTGATGGTAAAGTTGAAATACTTAGTACTAAGATAATAAAGGACAAAATATTGATAAACGGATTATTAAAATTCAAAGTAATATATAGGTCTAATGAGGAGGAGTTAAATATATATACTCTTGAAACTAATAAAGATTTTAGGGAAGAGATAGAAATAGATGGAATAGCGGAAAATATGGCTGGAGAGGTAAAACCTAATTTAGAATACATAGAATATGAACTAGAAGATGAAAGAAAGGTTTCTTTAAGGGCCTTAGTTAAAATGGTAGGGAAAGTTGAAGAAACCGTTATGGTAGAAATAATTGAAGAGGTAGTAGGAGATGACCACCTTCAGCTTTTGAAGGAGAAGATTCAGTATAATGATGTATTGGAAAGGGATGAATCTTATGCTTTGATAAAGGAGGCTTTTGAGGTAGGAGAGAACCAACCAGAAATTGAAGAAATCTTGAAATTAGACTTTCATCCCTATGAAAAGGAATATTCCATTTCAGCAGATAGGATAATAGTTTCTGGAATAGTGGAAACTTCCATCATATATTTTGGGGAGAATAAGCTAAATTCTATAAAAAGGGAAATACCATTTACCCATTTCATAGAACTTTCCAATATAGAATACGACTCAAAATGTCAATTGAATATGGAGGTGGTCAATGGGGAATTTGAATTAAGGGAGAATTTAGAAGGAAGATTAAAGATAGTTGATTTGGAGTTGAAGATAAAGATAAAATCTAAAATATATAGTCAAAGGGAAAAAGAAGTAATTATCGATGCTTATTCTACTGAAAGAAAAATCAATCTAAAGACGGAAGAAATAAGGATAATGGAGAATATAAAGGATATCACCGTTAAGGAAAGTATATCTAAAGAAATAAACGTGATTAACTTCAAGGAAATATATCTGGTGGAAGCCTATCCAATAGTAGTAGATAGTCAATATGTTGAGGATAAGGTGATGGTAGAGGGAATATTGACTCTTAATATTTACTACCAAGACGATGTAGAAGACGAAATAAGAACCATTAAGGAGGAGCTGCCTTTTAAATCTTATATTACCGCTGAAGGACTAGATAGTCATATTATAATAAATTCGGATACGAGTCTTGAGGAATTACATTATAATTTAAAGGATAAGGTGCTTCACATAAGTGGAACCATTAAAAATCATATATTTATTAATAGGGAGAGGAAGATAAAAATAATTAGTGAAATGGAAGAAACAGATGAACTAATCGATAAGAAGAGCTGGCCTAGCATAATAATATACATGGTTCAAAAAGATGATATTCTTTGGGACATAGCTAAACGGTACAATACCACCGTTGAAGAGATAATAGAATCGAATAATATCATCTCCCCCTCCAGTCTAATGCCAGGGGAAAAGATAATCATTGAAAAGAAAATCCGTATGGAATTCTAGTTATAAATAGGGTTTTATGGTATAATGTATCCGTTAGTTTACTAAAAGGAGAATGAAAATGAATGAGATAGCCTTAGAATCTTATGCTAAAATCAATTTGGCCTTGGATATTTTATATAAAAGAGACGACGGATACCATGAAATAAATACTATAATGCAGCAGATAGATCTAAAGGATAGGGTGGTAATTAGAAACAAGGATAGTGGAATAGATATTCAATGTAATAATAAGGATGTACCTATAGATAGGAATAATCTAGTATATAAGGCTTGGGAGAAAATAAGGGAAAAAACTGGAATAAATAGGGGCGTTGGAATAATAATAGATAAAAAAATTCCTATAGCAGCCGGATTAGCTGGCGGCAGTTCCAATGGAGGAGCAGTACTTAAGGGGTTAAATCTATTATGGGATTTAAACCTATCGGATGAGGAATTGATGGAAATAGGCAAGAAGATTGGAGCTGATGTGCCCTTTTGCATAATGGGAGGTACTGCCTGGGCTAGAGGAATTGGGGAAAAATTAACTAAATTGAAGGGTTTTTCGGGATACAATATATTATTGGCCAATGTAGGAATACCTGTATCCACAGAATGGGTATATAAAAATATGGATTTAAAATCGATCCATAAAAGGATTGATATTGAAAAAGTAATTAAATACATGGAAGAAGGAAACCTTTTAAAGCTTGGTCAAAGTATAGAAAATGTAATGGAATCTGTGGTAATGACAAAATATCCTCAAGTAAAGATGGTCAAAGAGGATATGATTAAATTTGGAGCCTTAGGTAGCTTGATGAGTGGTAGCGGTCCTACCGTTTTTGGCCTATTTGATGACGAGGAAAAGCTCTATAGATGTAAAAGGGAGTTAGAGAAAAAAGTTCCTAATGTTTTTGTAACAAAGACCCTTTAGCTGTGTATAATAAACCCACTTTCTGTTAATTATATTAATAATAACAGGGGGTGGGTTTTTTGTATGGAATTATGCTAATTTTGAAAACCGTATTTGATAAGTATGCAATAATAGTCATCCTGTTAACGGTTTTGTTTTCACTGCTAATAGATGCTCCTAAATATAGGGCTAAGGGTTTTTTTAAGGAATGTAAGATAGTCAGAATATTTTCCTATTTGTACATAATTATTGGAATAATGATATTCATATTTTTAAAGGTTGTTTAGGAGGAGAATATGGAAGAACTCAGTAAGGACTTAAATGACAATGTGGAGAAATTAAAAACAATATTTAAGGATGTGGGAGATGTAGTATTCCGTTTTATAGAAATAGGAGATGATTCAAAGAGAAGAGCTTGCTTAGTGTTTATAGATGAACTAGTAGACAAAAATCTATTAAGCGAATATGCTATACAGCTTCTACTTACCAAAGAGAATGTTTATAACTTTGATACAAAATTGTTTAAAAAGGATTTAATAAATGCTCTTGCTAATAGAGCCATTGCCATAGCGGAGATAAAAGAGGAAAATAGATTAGAAAAAATAGTAGATGCCATATTGTCTGGGCAAACGGTTCTTTTTGTAGAAGGGGTAAAAATGGCTCTAATATTAGATGCAAAAGGTGGAACTTCTAGAGGTATTAACGAACCTCAGGCAGAAACGGTTGTTAGAGGACCTCGAGATGGGTTTGGAGAAGTTTTAAAGGTTAACATGTCTCTAATTCGCAGGCGAATTAGAGACCCGAATCTAAAGGTAAAAATGGTTCAGGTAGGTAGAAGGTCTAAAACTGATGTTGCAATAATGTATATTGAAGACATTGTAAATGACAAGATAGTAGAAGAGGTAAATAAAAGGATTGAACAGGTGGACATAGATGCCATAATCGATAGTTCCACATTGGAGTTTTTAATAGAGGATAATTATCTATCTCCTTTTCCCCAAGTGGAAGCTACTGAAAGGCCAGATACGGTAGTGGCTTCCATATATGAAGGAAGGGTAGGGATATTGGTGGACAATACTCCCTTTGCATTAATAGTTCCTGCCACCATAGGCACCATATTTCAATCGGCAGAAGATCATTATAGCCGTTGGACTATCACATCCCTTATTAGGGTATTAAGGATTTTTGCTGCCTTTTTATCTGCTTTAGCTCCTGCTTTGTACATAGCTATAACCTCTTTCCATCCAGGTCTAATACCTACTAGGCTAACTTATTATTTAGGGGCTAGCAGAATAAATGTGCCTTTTCCTGCAGTAGTAGAGGCTTTTTTAATGGAGATAACTTTAGAGTTGTTAAGGGAATCGGGTACTAGGATTGCTGGACCAGTAGGATCCACCATAGGCATAGTAGGGGGATTGATAATTGGTCAGGCAGCAGTAGAAGCGGGAATAGTAAGCCCTCTTATGATAATCATAGTAGCCATAACTACTATTTCTGCCTTTGCTTTGCCCAATTATGAATGGGCTTCAGGATTTAGATTCGTAAGGTTTATCTATATGATATTAGCAGCTATATTGGGATTATATGGTGTGATGTTAGGTGTAGTGGTGTTATTTGTCCATTTGGCAAAACTGGAAAGCTTTGGAGTACCTTATACAGCTCCTTATTCTGGTTTGGGAATTAAAGAAGGAGATTTAAAGGATACTGTAATAAAAGCTCCTGTACAGAAATTGAAATTTAGACCTGCATTTACATTTGCTAAGAATAAAAGAAGGATGGGAAAAGATAATAATGGAAAACAAAGATAGAATATCTAATCAACAAATAAAGGCTTTATTGGTTACTACTGCAATTGGTGTTGGCGTATTGTCGCTACCTAGCGATGTGGCCATGATATTGGAAAATGATGGCTGGATTGCAATACTTTTAGGAGGACTAATTCCTATTCCTATTATATTAATGACAAATAGACTGCTTAAAATGTATCCCAACAAATCCTTTTTTGAGATTTGCAAACAAGTGATGAATCCTATTGTAGCTTATCTATTTTTTATATTGTTCTTTATCTATACCATAGTGGTGCAAAGCTATGTTAGTAGGCTTTTTGCAGAAGTAATTAAGGCTTACTTACTGGAAACTACCCCCATGGGAGTAATTATTTTAGCTATGTTATTTTCAGTATCCTACATAGCAAGATCCAGAATAGAAGTTTTAGCAAGGGTAGCAGTAATGGTTTATCCCATCATACTAGCTTTTCCTATTTTATTGTTGGTTGTCAATTTGCCGGATTTAGACTATACTAATATATTCCCTCTATTCAACATAAATTATGGTGAAATACCCAATGGGGCAGTGACGGCGTACTTTTCCTATATTGGATACGAGATAGTATTATTAGCCTTCAACATTTCAGATGATAAGAGTAATTCTTTAAAATACAGTTTGAGAGGTTTATATACTGTAATAGGTATATATTTAATCATATTCTTCGTAACCTTATCCCAATATGGAATCTATCAACTTAAGAGGGAAATATGGCCTACCATAGCAGTAATTAAGGAAATCGATTTGCCTGGATACTTTGTAGAAAACCTAGATGGAATTATGATGGCGGTTTGGGTAATGGTAGTATATAGCACACTAGGGTCTTTTGCTCATATGGCTGGAATCGCACTAAAGGAAATCTTTCGAACTAATACCCATGAAGTCTTTACACTATTATTGGTACCGATCATATATGCTATTTCACTAATACCACATAATTTAATTACTACTTATAAGATCATGGGGGGTTTTTTAAGCTATTTGACCTTAATTGGAACCATCATTTTGCCTACCATTACTTTTATAGTAGCCTATATTAAGAAGAGGAGGATGAAGACATGAAAAAAGGTTTTTTTCTTCTTCTAATGATTTCACTAGTACTTTTATGTGGCTGTTGGGATAAGGTAGAAGTGGACCAAAGAATATTCGTTTCCAGCATAGGGGTGGATTTATATAGGAATAGTGAGATGAATAGGTATATTGTTACCTATGAATACCCTAATATAAATTCTATCGGGAAAAATGCAACGGAAGATCAAAAAACCTTCATTCGTTCCACACCTGCCAGCAGTATATTTCAGGCGAGTAGCAATTTAAGCACCCAGACCCCCTTTCCTTTTTACTTTAAGCATCTTAAGGTTTTAGTTTTAGGAGAGGATCTATTAGGTGAAGAAAAGTTAGTCCGCCAAGTTATAGATGAGTTGAATAGGGATACAAAGGTAAATAAAAATATTCAGGTTTTGGCTGCTGATGGAAAGGTTACTGATATCATAAATGCTAATGTTGTTCAAGAACAAACCACTGATGGAGTTTTATATACTACGGTAAAGGACAATAGATCTTCTAGCCGATATACAGCCAAAACATTAACTGACCTTATTACAGATTTGGATATTGCTGGAGTAACCATAATTCCTAGAGTTTTGGTCAAGGACGGTAAATTTCTAGTATCTGGAGGATGTGTGTTAAAAAACTATAGGCATGCGGCTTGGATATGTGAAAAAGAAAATAGGGCTATAAGTTTTTTAAGAGGAAATGTTAAAACTGAGACTATAGATGCAGTCTACAATGGGAATTTAATATCCTATACTATAACGGAAGTTAATACAGACAAGAAAGTAAAATTAGAAGAGAAAATAAAGGCAGTTTTTTCCATTGATATGGAAGGATATTTACAGGGGTATATTATTGAGAGGGATAAAACGGTTTATGATAGTAGAGTGTTGGAGGAAATGGAAAAAGCCTTAGAGAAGGAAGTGAAAAAAGAAATTGAAGATATAATAAGAAAGCTTCAAAAGACATATAGAGCAGATGTAATTGGGGTAGGAGAGTATCTAAGCAAGTTCAGACCAAAAAAATGGGCCCAAGTAAAAGACGATTGGGACAATATATTTCCTGATATAGACATAGAAGTCTTGGTAAACGTAAATATAAGAAGAATTGGATTAACTAAGTAACAATTGACAGTTGACAATTATTATTGTCTAGCCCTCATGCCTTTGATTTAAGTTAGTCAACGACATATAGCTGCTGTCTCTGGCATATTAAAAAGAACGGCCTTTCGTCTCTTGAATGGAGGGGCGTTCTTTCCAATATATTGTCATTTACCATAAAATCAGAATATGGATTTTCAATTCATAATAAAAAATTAATTTATTGAATATGGTATAAAAAAACAGAGTTAGGAAATAATTAATGATACAAGTAAAAAAGAACTTAGGAGGAATTAATATGAAGTTTAGAAAAGGAATTATTTGTTTGGTATTATTGTTTGTTTTCATCTACTTAATACAACCCTATGAAGATATGGAAGAACCCAGTGTTGAGGGATTTAAGGATAATATAATCCGCTTCCACATTGTAGCTAACAGCGATAAAGAAGAAGATCAGCTCTTAAAGTTAAAGGTAAGGGATGAATTATTAAAGGAAACCCAAGTTAAGTTTGAAAATAGCAAATCTTTAGATGAGACAAGAAGCATAATCAATGAAAATTTGAACTACATAAAATCCCTAGCCGAAGAGGTAATAAAGAGAGAGGGAAAGAACTTTCCTGTTGAGGTGCATTTTGGGAATATTAACTTCCCTACCAGAAAATATGGAGACATAGTCCTTCCAGCAGGAGAATATGAAACATTACAGGTTACAATAGGAGAAGGCAAGGGCAAGAACTGGTGGTGTGTCATGTTTCCTCCTTTATGTTTTGTAGACGCAAACCATAGTCATGCTGTAAAATCAGACCAAGATTTGAAAAAGACAATTATAGGTGAAGATACGAGCCTTCTCCATGCCAATAAAGAACCCCCTATTATATTAAAGTCTAAAGTAGTAGAAGTATATCAAAAAACAAAAACATACTTAGCAGATTTTTTGGCAAAAAAATAATAAAGACTGTCATCGGATTCTTTCTGATGACAGTCTTTACTATAAATATATAATAGGTTATAAATCATTACTAATATTTGAATTTGCTTTTTTAAATTCTTCACTATAGATTTTAAAATTTTCATTGTTTGAGTTTTTTAATAAAAATACTAGATCTTTTAATTTAGTTGAATTTTTTAATGCTAAAGCCTCTATGACTATTGGCAGGCTTGTTCCGGTAATAACATCTACATTACTGTGCTCATAGGCATATTCAGATACTACATTATAGGGAGTACCTCCAAAAATATCAGTCATGAAAAGAATTTCTTCATTTTCATCTATATTTTTTGTAATGTCTTTAATTTTATTTTTGAAATCGTCTATGCCTTCACCATCAAGTAGCGGAATTGCGAAAATATCCTCGTCATTTCCAAAAATCATATTTGCCGCATTAAAAATTCCTGGAGCAAAAGCTCCATGACCACAAATTATTAATTTCATAGTGTTTCACCTTTCCTAAAGATATTGTTTTAATTGTTAGATAAAATTAAATTGTAAATTTAAATTTATCACCTAATAAATATTCAAAAGCTCTATGGGAAATATTGTTGTAGTTGTCAGTAGCAACCCCTCTTATTAATATTATTGGATAATCTTTTTCTACTTGTAAGTAATCGCTTAAAGTATCATTAGCTCTAACTAATTCTATTGTTCTTTTAGTTTTTGTAAAATAAATATTTTTTTCTTTGTATAGGATATCATACAAAGAGTTATCATTAAGATCCTTAGTTAACAAGAATTTGTAGTTTTCTGTAAATCTTGAAATCTCATAGGAAATAGGTTCTCCGTTTGCATATCGAACTCTTTTTATAACAACTATATGCTCATCTTCTTTTAAATCTAGTTCTTTTAAATCTTCAGTTGTAGGTCTTTCCAAAGAGGCACTTATTAATTTTGCGCCTGCTTTTAATCCTTGTGTTTCAATTAATTTACTGAAACTATGAGAACCTTCCATAGGATTATTTAGTCTATTGTCTTTTAAAAAAGTTCCTTTTCCTGCTTCTCTACTTATTAAATCTTTATCTTCTAGCAATTTAAGAGCCTGTCTTATTGTCATTCTACTTACATTATAAATTTTAGTAAATTCATTTTCGGTTGGTAATTTAAAATTTTCATCATATTTTTTATTCCTTATATCTATTTCAATGAGATTTGCTATTTGCTTATATATTGGTATAGGAGAATTTCTGTCTATTTTTTTAACCATACTAATTGACGCGCCTCCTTTTTTAATGTTAATACAATTGTATAGTGGCAAATATTAAAACACAAATGTTATAACATTTATATTGAGTATAACATTAATATTTTGAATTTGCAATAAACAAACTTTCAGGCCTTTATAAATATTAAGATAATTTTCTGAAAATGCTTGCAATCGTTTCGAAGGTATGGTATTGTATATATATAATACCATACAATACTATACAATACAATCAAAAGGAGGGAGTTTTTATGATAAAACTTTTTCGTATAGACCACAGATTACTTCACGGGCAAGTTATATTTGCATGGTGTAAAATTCTGCAAATAACTAGAATTATTGTTGTTGATGATGAGGCAGCAAATGATGAATTTAAAAAAATGACACTAAGTTTAACAAAACCGCCAGAGGTAAAGCTTAATATTTTTTCCGTAGAAGAGGTTTTGTCTAAAATGGGGAAAATAGAGAGTTTAAATGATAACATTATGATGATATTTGGCGGAACTCAAACCATGTTAAAGTTCTGTGAAAATTACCCTAATGTCAAGGAAATTAATTATGGTGGGATAGCAAAAAAAGAAGGATCGAAACAGTTTAGTAATGCAATATTTTTGAATGAAGAGGAGATTGAGGACAGTAGAAAATTAAAAAACATGGGCATAAATTTGTATATGCAGCAAATCCCTAGTTCCAAAAGAGAAGACTTAAATTCTAAACTATAAAGTATTTTTGAAGAGAGGTGTCAAAAATGTTATTAAAATCGGTATTGATAGGTTTAATAGGGGTTTTTTGTATTTTAGACTCCCGGCTTTTAGGAAGGCTTAATTTTGAAAGACCATTAATTGTAAGTACATTAGTGGGCATAGTTTTAGGGGATATAACAAAAGGATTAACGATAGGTGCATCTTTAGAACTGATATCCATGGGAATAGTTAATATAGGAGCAGCTGCACCTCCTGATATGAATTTAGGTTCTATAATTGCAACATCATTTGCTATTTTGACAAATGCTACGCCAGAAACAGCTTTGACAATTGCTATACCCATTGCTATATTGGGACAAATGATAGGAATAATATTAAGAATGGTTTTATCACAATTTACTCACTTTGCAGATGCTTATATTGAAAATGGAGATTTCAATAAAGCGAAAAGATTACATATAGTTTATGGACCAGTCCTTTATTCATTAATGTATTTTGTGCCCATTTTTTTAACTATATATTTTGGAACAGGGTTAGTTCAAAATATAGTGGAAACTATTCCAGTATGGTTAACAGATGGGTTAAATGTCGCCAGCAAGATATTACCTGCATATGGATTTGCAATGTTATTAACAACAATGTTAACTAAGAAAATGATTCCATTTTTCCTTCTTGGGTTTTTTATAACTGTTTATTCAAATATAACTTTGATGGGAGTTGCAATATTGGCAACATTGCTGGCCTTCATTTTGTCAGAATTAAAGTTTAAGAATTATGATAATGAAGATTTGGAAAATCTTGATTAAATAAGGGGGATAAAAAATGGCAAATGAAAAAAAGAAAACAGATCTTAATAGGAAAAAGTATAGAAATTTTTTCTGGAAATCATGGGCTATGCAAGCATCTTGGAATTATGAAAGACAGATGAACATGGGATTTATGTATGGGATGGCACCTATAATAGATGAAATCTACAAAGATCCTAAAGACATAGAATTTCGCAAAGAAGCTTATAAAAGACATATGGCATTTTTTAATTGTACTCCCCAAACTACCGCTTTTGTCATGGGGTTGAGTGCAGCGATGGAAGAAAAATATGCTAATGATAGAGAGAATTTTAAGCCTGAATCCATTAATGCCATAAAAACTAGTTTAATGGGACCGTTATCAGGAATTGGTGATTCTTTTTTTCAAGGAACAGTTAGAGTTATTGCATTTGGGATAGGAATCAACTTAGCAAAGCAAGGAAATATATTAGGGCCTATTTTAGCTATGGTTTTATCTTTTATTCCTTCTTTTTTAGTAACTTATTATGGTGGTAAGTTAGGATATACTGCTGGGAGTAAATATCTTGTAAAAATACAGAAAGAAGGTTTGATGGAAAAAGTAATGTATATATCAACAATGGTAGGTTTGATAGTTGTTGGCTCTATGGTAGGTTCAATGATAGATATAACTACTCCTATAGCATATGGTGATATGTTTGTACTTCAAGAAATATTAGATAATATTATGCCCGGGATGTTACCATTATTACTAACAGGTCTTATGTATTGGCTGCTTAAAAAGAATGTAAAAACAGGATGGCTTTTGTTTATCTCAATTTTTGGTGGAATATTATTAAGTGTACTAGGTTTACTTGCATAAAAAGTTATATAGATAAATTAAATATAGAAAGCAAATTTAAAGGAGGACTAAAATGTTAGCAAAAGAAATTATAAAAAAAATCAAAGATGCAGAATCTAATATAACAAGTGTTATTTTTGTGGGGTGTGGGGCTTCTAAAGCAGATTTATATCCAGCTAAATATTTTTTAGAAGAAAATAGCACTAAAATTCGTACAAGTTTATATACAGCAAATGAATTCAATTACGCTACTCCAAAAGCTGTAAACTCAAATTGTATTGTTATTACAGCATCGCTAGGAGGGACTACCCCTGAAACAGTACAAGCTACATCAAAAGCAAAAAGTTTGGGGGCATATGTTATTACTTTAACTCACAAAAAAGATTCACCCATAACCAAAGATGCTGATTATGTTATTGTTCATGGATTTGAAAAAAGTTATGCTGAAAAGTTAGAGAAAATGATATATGCTTTACAATTAGCAGTTGAAATTTTAAATCAATTTGAAGGATATGCTAATTATGAAGAAATGATTAATGGATTTAATAATATATATGATTTAATAGAAAAATCTGCAGCAACTGTATTACCTCAAGCTAAAGAATTTGCTAATTCTTATAAGGATGAAAATGTAATATATCTTATGAGCAGTGGTGCTACACATAAAGTAGCATATTCAACTTCTATATGTTTACTTATGGAAATGCAATGGATGAATTCAGGGAGTTTCCATGACGGCGAATTTTTCCATGGGCCATTTGAAATAGTTGATAAAGATGTTCCGTTTATATTATTTATGAATGAAGGTAAAACTCGTCCAATGGATAGTAGAGCCTTAACATTTTTAAAAAGATTCGGGGCTAAAACAACCGTTATTGATGCCAAAGATTTTGGAATAACATCAGTAATTTCAGAAAAAGTAGCTGATTATTTTAGCCCGATGTTAATATCTGGAATTTTTAGAGTCTATGCAGAACAATTGGCTATTGCAAGAAACCATCCATTGACTAAAAGAAGATACATGTGGAAATTAGAATATTAAACATATATACTAAAAAGTATAGATTCTTAAAAATAATATGCTAATACTTCACAAAGGGGCAATCTGAGATGATTGAGGCAGTGATTTTTGACATGGATGGTCTTATGTTTGACACCGAAAGATTATCAAAAAAAACATGGCAAAAATGTGGGGAAAAATATGGCTATATTTTTGACGATGAAATTTTTGATAAGGTAATAGGAGTTAGTTCAAAAGATGCAGAAAAAATATTCAGAGAAGCTTATGGTGAAAATTTACCATATAGGGAGATTAGAGAAGAAAAAAACAAAATGATGATAAATGAAATAAAAGAAAATGGGATAAGAATTAAAAAGGGGTTGCATGAATGTATTAAATATTTGAAAGATAATCATATTCTTATAGCTGTTGCATCTTCTAGTGATGAATCCACAATAAATTTTTATTTAAAGTTAGCCAAATTATCGAATGTATTTGATTATATAATAAGTGGCGAGAGTTTGTTAAACAGTAAACCAGATCCAGAAATTTTTATAAAGTGTTGTAAAAAATTAAATGTGAACAAAGAAAATGTTCTAATACTAGAAGATTCAGCTAATGGAATTAAAGCAGCAAATAATGCTAATATTAAAGTTGTATATGTGCCAGACTTGGCAAAAATTCCAGAAGATGTTGAAAAAATGGTATATAGAAAAGTAAAAGACTTGCTATGTGTCCCTAAATTAATAGAGGAAATCAACATGAAAAATAGCCACTAGAGCTTATCTCTAGTGGCTATCCCTTTATGGAAACTATACCTATCATTTCAATAAATTCATTATGGTTTCATAAACTAGCTTTGGAGCTATGTTAAAGGAATAATCCTTTTCCAATCTTTCGGTAAATTTATGTGCATCCTTTCCAAAGGGGCCAATGTTGACCACTGGTAAATTTAATTTTTGCATCTCATCAATAGGTAAACTGTACTTAATTCCAAAACCAGGCATATTGTTTTTCAAAGAATCTACAGCGTTTTTCTCTCTTGGGGCTGCAGCATAACTTAAATCTGAAATATAGGGATAGAATTTTTTCATTTCAATATCATAATCTGAATCCATTTTTTCGATTGCTTCGTTAACTGCATCTAATACTCTTTTCTCCAATGGGGATTCTCCTTTAACATATATATGAGGATAATATGGTGGGGAATAATATACTATTACCACTGGATTTTTATCAGACCACATATTGTGAAGGTTTTCAACCATCTTTAGGGCAAAGAGCCTTTCGTCTATATTTTGGTCGTCCAATAGTTTTTTTGCCAACTCTTCCATTACTTTATCAACTTCCCGTCCCTTTTCCTCCCTTACCTTATTATATAGCTCCTCATAGGACATAACTCTTGCCTCCCAAGGTAATTTTTCGTAAGGGAATCCATTTGCTTCACAATATTTTTTATATTCTATGTTCAAACTATCTATTACCTTTTGGAAAGCCAATTCAGCTCCAGCAATGACCTTATCTAATATTTGATCTGGAGTACTTCTATGGGTGCCAAAATTAAAGTACAGATAGCTGGTTTTAGCTGTTTGAACTGAATACTCAACTTTTAAATCCTGTTGCCTTAAGGAGATAGGAGGAACCGTAACTTCCCCTTCCGCTTCATCACAATATTTGGTATTGAAATCTATTTCCTCAACGATAGCGGAAGATATGTGGTTAGGGTCTAATCCTTTGAAGGGGTCACCTCCATGGGCTTCAGAGCCAACTATATAGAAACTAGGCATCAATTTCCCCACTGTTCCCACATAAACATACCTAGTATTATCGCCTTCATATCTAGGAGCACTATAATCCGTATCAATTACAGCCAAATATTCAAAACCTTCCTTTTCTTTTAATTCCACAAGCTCAGATACAACTGACAACATACCGCCTGAATTGCCTTCTTCATCGCATACAGCAGCAAAAACTATATTACCTTCAAATTCTTCTATATCATTAGAAATGGATTCTATCAAGGTCATCAAGGTGGCTACGCCACATTTCATATCGAATACTCCTCTACCAAATAGATATTCTCCAGATTCTAAATCCTCTAAGGCCTCTTTTGGTAAGGATACCTCCTTCAATTTATCAGCTAACTCTAAGGGCTTAGTTGCATAATCTTGTATAATACCATAATCTGAAATGCCTACCGTATCCGTATGGCCTATTAATATTACCGTTTTTTTACTATTGCCCTTTTCTCCCTTAACGATTGCCATAACGCTCTTTCTTTCCAAAGGGTCATCTTTAACGGGAACGTATCTCAGCAATTCGGGATTGTTTTTAAAATACTCCATTTTGGTGAATTTTTCATATATCCTTTCCACTACATTATTTTCTTCTTTTGTTCCTACAACACTTTTTATTTGGGCTAGCTCAATGGTTAAATCTCTTATTTTTTTGCTTAAATCCTTATCCATTTTATACCTCCTATAATGACAATAAATGTTGTAACTGAAAACTAATTATTATAATAATCAGGATTACCAAAGAACTCATCTTTCAGGTCCTTAACATCTTTACTTAATAAGAGTAATCCCAACATATTAGGGATAATTACGAGTGCAAGCATAAAATCCATGAATTGATATATGAATTCCAAACCTCCAAAGGTTCCCAATAGTATTGAGATAATGTATATTATACGCATAACCTTTGCAAATCTAATTCCAAACAGGTATTCTGCTTGCTTTTCTCCATAATATACTATAACAATAATTGTTGAAAGTACAAATAGTGTAATACTAATAGTTACAATTCCTCCTCCTAAGCTAGATCCTAATACCGATTGAAAAGCTAAAGATGGTATAGTGCCAGCTTGGTCTGCAGGGACAGCTTGGTATAATCCAGTGACCAATACTACAAGAGCAGTTACTGTACATACTATTAAAGTATCAACAACATTTTCGAATAATCCCCATATAGCTTGACGTACTGGGTGATCAGTTACTGAAGCAGCATGTGCAATTGGGGCTGTACCCATACCGGATTCATTTGAATAGACTCCTCTAGCAGTACCCCATCTTATGGTTTGAGTTATTGTGGCACCTGCAAATCCACCAGCGGCTGCAGCAGGAGTAAAGGCATGCTTAAATATGGATGCTATTGCACTTGGCAGTTCTGAAATATTGTTGATTATAATAACTATGGAACCTATCACATATATTATAGCCATAAAGGGAACGAGTTTCTCTGAAACCTGGGCAATTCTCTTGATTCCACCATATACAACTATAGCGACTACAATTGCTAGAGCAAATCCTACTATCCAGTTTGGGATATTTATAGTACTGGCAGATTGAACCACTGAAACGGTTTGGGCAGCAATAGATGGGGCTATTTCGATCATTAGGAAAAAAGAGAATAAAAATCCTAAGGTTTTTCCTAAAGGCCCTTGAATCCCTTTTGCTAAATAGTACATTGGACCTCCTGTATATTCGCCTACTTCATTTTTCTCCCTATATTTAATAGCAAGAACTATTTCTGCAAATTTTGCACCTGCTCCAATTAAAGCCACGACCCACATCCAAAAAACTGCACCTGGGCCACCGAAGGCTATAGCCGTTGGAACACCAACTATATTTGCAGCACCTATACAAGAAGCTAGAGCGGTTGAGGTAGCTTGAAAAGCTGATATAGTACCTTCACCATCATTAGATTTTTTAAATATCTTTCCAAAAGTTTCCCTCATAGCATAAGGGAAATATCTAAACTGAATAAATCCTAATCTAATAGTCACTATGACACTTCCACCTACTAATATAATCAGCATGGGCATACCCCACAGCCAATTAGAAAAACTTATAATAGCATCTAAGATAAATTGCATAAAATCTCCCCCTGAATTTTATTATGTTATTAATTATAAATTAAAATATGGATTAATACTATAACCAGTAACCACCCCTTCCCATTTTAGTATAATAATTTAAGCTGCGGTAGAATATTTAATCAATACAGAATATTGCAACAATTGTGCCAACATTAATGCACTCTTTCATAAATAATAATTTATTTTCGTAAGCCTATTAATTAGCTTACTAAAGCTAATGGTCAATGGAGGAACAACTGGGTTTTTAGGTGTATAAATGGGAATTATCCGAAAAATAATCAACTTCATGCAAAAAATTTTTTGCCTATTCAAATTCGATTCCATAAACATCCATTTTATACTTTAAGGTTTGTCTTGAAATCTTTAACAATTTAGCTGCTTCATTTAAAGTACTACTGTTTTCAAGAGCTAATTTAATATACTTGATTTCAAAATCCTTTATAGCAGTGTTCAAGCAAAAATTATCATCTATACTGATGGCGGCCATCTTACTATTCTGGTTACATCTTATATATTCAGGTAATTGTTCTTCTTCTATTACATCCTCTTCTGTAAAATTGAAAGCAGATTCAATAATATGTTTTAATTCTCTAACATTGCCTGGCCAGTCATATTCCATAAATAAATCCATAACCTTTTTACTTACACCCTTAATATTTTTGTCCATTTTAGAGTTATACTCATCTATAAAGCTGTCTACCAGCATAGGAATATCTTCCTTCCTTTCTCTTAGGGGAGGAATATGGATTAATATCACACCTAAGCGATAGAATAAATCCCTCCTTAATTTACTCTGTTCCATAGCAGTATAAGGATCTTCATTTAATAATGAGATTAGTCTTACATCCACATTGATTAAACCTGCTCCTCCAATTCTTCTAATTGTATTGTTTTCAGCTGCTCTCAACAATTTAGATTGGAGACTAATGTCCATGGAATTTAACTCGTCCAATACTAAAGTGCCTCCATCTGCCATCTCAAAAAGTCCCATTTTGTTTTCTGCTCCTGTAAAGCTACCTTTAGTAGTTCCAAAGAATATACTTTCTCCTAATGTTAAGGGTATTGCAGAACAGTTTTGAACTATAAACGGATTATGTTTCCTAAAGCTATGGTTATGTATTGCTTGGGCCAATAAGTCCTTTCCAGTTCCAGTTTCTCCGTAGATCATGACTGGAGAATTGGTTTTTGCAGCTTTTAAAGTTTTATTCTTTACCTCTATCATGGCAGAATTTTGGGTTAGTATATCATCTATGTTAAAGAAAAAATCGTTATAATCAAAGCTGTGATTAATATCTTGGTCATGAATTGCCCTTAAATCTAAATCGAAATATCTATTAATATCAATAGCCCCTATAATTTCATTACCTGCCATAATTGGCAAAGTGGTAGTCAATACCGTTACCGTCCGTTCCTTAAAAATATTTAGGTGTTGTTTTTCATTAATAATAGGTTCTCTGGTTTTTAGTACTCTCATTACGGTAGAGGTTTCTTCATTTAAATGTTGATGAAGTTCTAGTATGTGGAGTCCAACTGGGTTTTCTACTATTTTACTTCCCACACTTCTAAATACTTTATAAAACTCTATATATCCGTACTTGTCGGTAACTACAAGAAAATCTGCATAATTAAATATATGAGGGAGGTTTTCAAGGATTTTATTAACCATTATGCAATCCTCCTTAATCTGTATAGTTTTTATTAATCTAATGATACCACTGCAGATTCAATACTTCAATAAAACTGATGATACTCAATAATTAGTAAAAATAGCCAGTATAGCCTTTCCTCTTTCTTGCATAAATTTTATATAATTACAAAAAATATTTAAAGCCGATGAATATGGAAGGAGGTAAAAGATTTGAAAAGGTTTACTGTAATTACTATGGTTTTAGTATTAGTTTTTCTATCCATACTTTTGTTTTATGAACCGTATAGCATGAAGGAAGCAGCTAATAGATATAATGCCCTCTATGCACCTCGGCTCCTCTACTGGGGAACTCAAGGACAGGATGTGAAAAATGTCCAATGGCAATTGGTGAAATGGAAATATTTAATTGGGAAAGTAGATGGTATATATGGACCAGAAACCTATAGAGCAGTGCGAAGGTTTCAAGCAAAAAATGGTCTTAGGGTAGATGGAATAGTAGGACTTGAGACGGCAGCAGCTTTGGGGATTACCCTTTCTAGCACTCCTGTTTCAGCTCAAGGGATGAGCAGGCAAGGAGATGAATACCTGCTGGCAAGAGCCATCCATGGAGAGGCTAGAGGAGAACCTTATGTAGGCAAGGTGGCGGTAGGTGCTGTGATATTAAATAGGGTTAGGAATCCAAAGTTTCCCAATACTATAGCAGGGGTAATATACCAACCCTTAGCATTTACTGCAGTAGCCGATGGACAGATAAACTTAACTCCAGATAAGGATTCTATTAGAGCAGCAAGGGATGCCTTAAATGGTTGGGACCCTACCTATGGTTGTTTGTATTACTGGAACCCAGCTACAGCTACCAGCAAATGGATTTGGTCTAGAAAGATAACATTGAAAATTGGGAAACACTGGTTTGGAATATAGGAGGTGATAGAGTGGAAAGAAGGAGATGGTGGATAGCACCAAGCATATTGGGAATAGCCTTAATATTAGCCTTAGCTTGGGGCTATAACGAATATAGAACTAAAAATGAATTGGGAGTGGCCTTGGAAAATAATTATCAGCGATTGTTTTTCGATGTAAAAAAACATATTGAAAATGTGCAGGTAAATCTATCTAAAGCCATGCTATCAAATTCAAGAGATCAAAATGTACTATTATTATCCCAAATTATGAACGAAGCCTATTTTGCTCAAGACAAATTATCTCAAATGCCTATAACTCATGCAGAAACAGCAGCAACGGAAAAGTTTTTGAATCAAGCAGCAGACTATAGCTACCATTTAATTCAAACTCATTTAGCAGGAAAACCTATAACCAATGAGCAAATGGCAGCTTTAGCCAATCTTCAGCAGAATTCTTCCGCCTTTAATGAGGAACTAGCTAAACTACAGTCAGAATTAGCGGATAAGGACTTTCTATTTAGTTCGCTTAATGCTAGACAAAATAAAAAAATCCGAGAAGGAAATCAGAAGATATTCCAGACTACTCTAGTAAACATTGAAAAGAATATGGCTGAAACTCCTGAATTGATCTATGATGGGCCCTTTTCAGATCAGATGCTAAATAGAAAGCCCCAAGGATTAGATAATAGGAATGTGCCTCAAGAGGAAGCTCAAAGGATTGCCAGGGATTTCTTTGGTGTCAATAGGGTCAAGGATATAGACGCTTTTGAGGAAGGAAAACATGCATCGGAAGTTAGAATACCATCCTATACATTTAACCTATATCCGAAGAATGCCTCCCGAGAACTTCCAGTATATATGGGAGTATCCAAAAGGGGAGGGCATGTTATATGGATGACCAATCCAAGACCTGTAAACAGCAATACTAAAATCAGCATAGAGGAAGCTCAAAGAAGAGCTTTAAATTATCTGGAGCAAAAAGGCTTTGAAAATATGGAACCCAATTATTATCAAAAATATGATGGTGGAGTGCTATTTAATTTTGTCAATACGGAACAAAATGTGACCATCTATCCAGATTTAATTAAGGTGAAGGTAGCCCTAGACAATGGTGAAATAATAGGTTTTGATGCATCTGCCTATTATATGAACCATCAAAATAGGGATATAGAAGAACCTGAATTGACCTTAGAGGAAGCCAGGGAAAAGGTAAGGACGGATTTTGAAATTAACTCATCTAGGTTAGCAATAATCCCCAAGGGCAAGAATGAAATACTATGTTATGAATTTAAAGGGAATTACAGAGGCTCCGACTATATTGTATATATCAATGCTCTAACTGGCAATGAAGAACAGATACTACAAATAATTAAAGATGAAAATGGAACATTAACCTTTTGAAAAATCCCCCTTTATAAGCTATAAAGGGGGATTTTAAAGTGCCCTGCTGCTTTATAACTTGAAAAACCATATGGGAAATATAGTAAAACTTAAAATTTTATTTTTTATTGCTATAATTAATATTAAAACATTTTATTCGCTAGAAAGGGTGAGAAAGATTAAGAGGATTGATAAAATCTACAATTTCTGTGTTGAAACTTTAAAGAATTATACATTAGAAGATTTAAAAGAAAAATACGGGATTACTGCCCTGGAAGTATCCAAAGAATTGGGTATTTTGAGGAATAATGTAAGTTTTGAATTAAATAATTTATTTAAAGAAGGCAAAATGATAAAAGTTACTGGCAGACCTGTCCATTATATACCAAGAGAAGTATTGGAGAGGATACTAAAGAAGGATTTAAAAGAAGGCCCTATTGAGGTAAATGATATAAATCAATTAATTGACAAAAAAACAGTAGATCCTTTTAAAAAGATTATAGGTCATGATGGTAGCCTAAAAGCACAAATTGAAAAAGCAAAGGCAGCCATACTATATCCTCCTAACGGTCTTTACAGTTTAATAATTGGAGAAACTGGTGTAGGTAAGAGTATGTTTGCAAATACAATGTGCGAATATGCAAGGTATACTAAACGAATTAGTGCCGATGCACCTTTTATAATATTTAATTGTGCTGATTATTATAATAATCCTCAACTTTTAATGTCCCATCTATTTGGCTATATAAAGGGGGCATTTACGGGTGCAGATAAGGAAAAACCTGGATTAATCGAAAAAGCTAATGGAGGTATATTATTCCTAGATGAAATACATAGGCTTCCACCAGAGGGACAAGAAATGCTTTTCTATTTCATGGATACTGGAAGATATAGTAAACTTGGAGAAACTGAGCGTAATAGAAGAGCGCAAGTGTTAATAATTGGTGCTACTACAGCAGAACCTAGTTCTGCATTATTAAGTACTTTCATTAGAAGAATACCTATAATCATAAATTTACCTCCCTTTAGTGAGAGAACTACAAAGGAAAAGATAGAGTTATTAAAGACCTTAATAGCTACAGAAGCACATCGGATTAACAAACCAATTAAAATTGATAGGGAATCTGCCAAAGCCCTCATTGGTAGCACTTCCTATGGCAATATTGGTCAGCTAAAATCCAATATACAATTAGTTTGTGCTAAAGCATTTTTAAATTCTATTGATACTATAGAACCATTAACCATTCAATTTAAAGATTTACCCACTGACATAAAAAATGGTTTTTATTCCATGAGAAGAAACAAAAGTGATGAAATGAAAATCGATGATGCCATAAATTATCAAATGACTATTATGCCTGAAGATTACAATGTAATTAAAGTTGAAGAAGATAATTATGAGTTAGATTTTGACCTGTATGAAACCATAGAATACAAAGTTAATATGCTAAAAAGGGAAGGGGAAAATGAAGAATTTATTCAAGAATACATAATGAAGGACATAGAATGCCATCTAAAAACTTTATCAAAAAAAGTAGCTGCCAATGACCTTGCCAGGGATAGAGTAAAAAAAATAGTAGGAAAAGATGTACTAGAGTTTGCGGAGGAGCTATCAGTAACAGTCATGCAGGGTTTAGAACTTGACTGCTATGAACGTTTTATATATGCTTTTTCGTTACACTTAAGTACCTTATTAAAAAAGGTTCATAATGATGAATTAGTTGACCATCCAGACATAAGAAACATAATAAAAAACCATGATAAGGAATATAAAATGGCTACCAAGATAAAGAATAAGATAGAAGAAAGGTACAATATTAAAGTACCGGATATGGAAATTAGTTATTTAACTCTTCTTTTAATGAGTATTCAAGAAAAGAGCAGTAAAAAAATAGGCATCTTAGTAGTTTGCCATGGCGATGGCATAGCTTCAGGGATGGTAAACGTATCAAAAAAATTGTTAGGTGGAGGATTAATAGATAGTGTGGACATGCCTTTAGAAGCAAAAGTATCAGATACTCTTAACATGGTTTTAGAAAAAGTTCAAAATCTGGATGATGGCAAAGGAGTACTATTATTGGTAGATATGGGTTCTTTATTAGAGTTTGAAAATATTATCCAGGAAAGAACGGGAATAAAAGTTAGAACCATAGATATGGTGTCAACACCTATGGTATTGGAAGCTATTAGAAAATCGGAATCACCCAATATTGAATTGGAAGATGCTTATCAAATTTTATCTAGATTTAGAGGTTATAAGCATAGTGGATTAGATGATACCACCTATATGAACGACAAACCGAAAGCAATTATAACCCTTTGTACCAGCGGTAAAGGAGCAGCTTATAAACTTAAACAGTTAGTAGAAAATACCATATCCAATATCACCCATACTAAGATAGAAGTCATTCCTGTGGGTTTAATGGATATGTATGATGAAATTAACCATATAAAAGAAAACTTCCATATAATATCTGTAATAGGCATTAAGAATCCTAATATAGGAGTTCCATTCATAGCTTTACACGAGTTTATAGCTGGAGAAGGAGAACAAGAGCTTATAAAACATATAGATGCTAATAACCTTGAAATATTTAAAACCAATACCTACAGTGTAGCCATGCAAATTTCCCAAGAAACCTTAGAAGAATTTTTAACTTATTTGAATCCTAGGAAGATAATCGGATCATTAAATGAATTTGTTAATATACTAGAGAAAAAGCTAGACTTTAAATTTAGTAACATAAATAGAACGCAACTAATGGTTCATACTGGATGTGTTTTAGAAAGAATGGTTTTAGGTAAGGGGTTAGAGTATAAGAAGCAAAAAAAGTTTGATAATGATTTAATAGACAAGTTGAAAAGTGCAACGAAGATATTTGAGGAGAGTATAAACATAGAATTCACCGATGATGAGATTTACTATATTTACGAGAGTTTAGAAGAGATGTTTAATACTCAAAAGAAATGAAAACAGCACAAGTGTATTAAATTTAAAATACAGTATTAAACATAAAGATAAAAGTTATCAAACTTTGAAAATAAGCAAAAAAGTTTTAATACTACATGTTGGCATGCGACTTGCTATTTAATATGTCGAAGGTTAGCATATTAAGGTTAGCATAAGGAGGCAAGACAAATGGTTTCGATTATAATTGGATCTCATGGTAGGCTTAGCGAAGAATTATTAAATACTGCAGAAATGATCTGTGGAAAACAATCTAACATAAGCACCGTTTCATTAATGCCAGGTGAAAGCTTAGATGACATACTGGAAAAGTATCAAGCTGCAATGAAAGAATTGGATATTAGTAAAGGGTTGATATTCTTAGTAGATGTATTTGCTGGCAGCCCTTTTAATGCAGCTACTAAGATAGTATATAAGGAGGGTAATATGGATATTGTTACTGGCGTTAACATACCCATGTTACTTGAGACAATAACCAAAAGGGATAATATGGAACTTAATGAACTAGTAGAGGTATTAAAAAATTCTGGTTCTCAAGGGATAAGCAGCTTTAAAGAGGATTTTATCAAAAAAATATCAAAACATGAAGATGAGGAGGAATTATAGATGGATATTGTGCTAGCAAGAATCGATGATAGATTAATTCATGGACAAGTTGTTACCAATTGGGTTAAGGAAACCAAATGTGATCGTGTTATTGTATGTAATGATGATATAGCAGCGGATGTAGTTAGGAAAACGTTAATAGAACAAGTAGTGCCTGCAGGAGTAAAGGCAAATGTGGTGAGCATAGAAAAAATGGTAAGGGTTTATAATAACCCAGCTTATAAAGGAGTTAAAGTCCTATTATTATTTACTAATCCCACAGATGTGTTGAGATTAGTGGAAATGGGAGTTGATATAAAAAGCGTTAATGTAGGGGGGATGTCCTATAAGAGTGGCAAAAAACAAATAACAGGGGTTATATCCGTAGATGAAAAGGATGTGCAAGCCTTTAAATCTTTAGATGAAAGGGGGATAGAAATTGAAGGAAGGCAAGTATCATCAGATTTTAAGTTAGATGTAATGGCAAAGATTAAAGAACATAATTTGCTGTAAATTAATAATGATTTTAAGGGAGTTGAGATTTTATGAGTGCTATACAAGTAATATTGGTATCTATCGTTGCTTTATTTGCAGGGATAGGAAGTGTATTAGATGAATTTCAATCACATAGACCATTAATAGCTTGTACTTTGGTGGGATTAGTTTTAGGAGATATAAAAACAGGAATTATAGTTGGTGGTACTCTTGAGATGATGGCACTGGGGTGGATGAATATTGGTGCAGCTTTAGCTCCAGATGCAGCAATGGCATCGGTAATATCAACTATATTGGTTATAGCAGGGAAGCAGTCAATAAGCACAGGTATAGCTTTAGCAATACCCATTGCAGCAGCTGGCCAAATATTAACAATCCTAGTTAGAACTCTATGTGTAGGGTTAGTTCATAGGGCAGATATCCATGCAGAGGCAGGAAACATCAAAGGTGTTGAGAGAATACATTTGTTAGCAGTATTAATGCAAGGTTTGAGAGTTGCTATACCAGCAGCATTAGTAGCAATGTTTGCAGATGCTTCAGCGGTTCAAAATCTATTTAACTCAATTCCACCCGTTATAACAGGTGGGTTAAACGTAGCAGGTGGGTTTATTGTTGTAGTAGGGTATGCAATGGTAATCAACATGATGGGAGCAAAATATCTAATGCCATTTTTCTTTCTAGGTTTTGTAATAGCAGGTTTTACTGACTATAATTTAGTAGCTTTAGGTGTCATTGGAACGGTATTAGCCATAATATATATTCAACTTAACCCGAAATATAACAAGGCTGCTGTGGCAGATGTGGTTGATAGTGGTCAATATGGTGATGATTTCTTAGATTAGGGGGGATAAGATGGTAGCGGACAATAAAAAAATATCTAAAAGAGACTTAAAGAAAGTATTTTGGCGTTCAAATCTTCATCAGGGTTCTTGGAATTTTGAAAGGATGCAGAATTTAGGGTTTTGTTATTCTATGATACCTGTTATTGATAAGTTATATGATGGAGATGAGAAAAAGAAAGCCTTAAAAAGGCATCTAGAATTTTTCAATACTCAACCTTTTGTGACTGCTCCTATATTGGGATTAACTATAGCTATGGAAGAGGAAAAAGCTGCGGGAGCGGATATAGATGATGGAGCTATTAATGGTATAAAAGTAGGACTTATGGGACCTTTAGCAGGGGTTGGCGATCCAATATTCTGGGGAACCTTAAGACCTGTACTAGCAGCTTTAGGAGCTACCTTTGCATTAACTGGAAGTTTATTAGGACCTCTTATTTTCTTCATAGGATTTAACTTAGTACGTTTAGCTGTTAGATGGTATGGGATAGATTATGGCTATAAAAAAGGTATGGACGTTATGAAAGATATAGCTGGCAATGCTTTGCAAAAGATTACAGAAGGTGCTTCAATTTTAGGATTGTTTGTTATGGGGGCACTTGTTAATCAATGGACTAATATTAATATTGGTGGGGTAGTATCCGAAGTAACCATGCAAGATGGGACACATGTAGTAACTACAGTTCAAGACATACTAGATCAGTTGATGCCGGGTCTTGCAGCATTATTATTGACCTTTACATGTATGCGATTATTGAAGAAGAAAGTTTCGCCACTGGTTCTAATATTGGGATTATTTGTAGTTGGCATAGTGGGGTACGCTTTAGGTATATTGGTTTAATAAAAAACTCATTATAAAGGAGCAAATGTTATGATAAGGTATGGCATCGTTGGAACGAGTTGGATTACAGAAGCTTTTATAGAAGCGGCTAATCAGGTAGGGGATTATAAATTAAATGCTGTTTATTCTAGGAGTGAAAATAAGGCTATAGAATTTGCTAAAAAGTATAATGTAGGTAATATATTCATTAACATGGAAGAGATGGCTAAGAGTAATGAGATAGATGCAGTTTATATAGCCAGCCCTAATTCATTCCATGCTGAACATTCAAAGTTATTTTTAAGAAATAAAAAACATGTTATTTGTGAGAAAGCTATAGCCTCCAATGTAGAAGAACTAAAATCTATGGTAGCTGCAGCTAGGGAAAACGGTGTATTATTAATGGAGGCTCTAAGGACTAATTTTTTACCATCCATTTCAATCATAAAAGATAATCTTCATAAGTTAGGAACCATCAGAAGATATATAGGTAATTACTGTCAATATTCTTCTAGATATGACGCTTTCAAAGCTGGGGAGCTTCCAAATATATTTAATCCAGAGTTTTCAGCAGGCTCACTAATGGATATAGGGGTATATTGTATTCATCCCCTAGTCCTCTTATTTGGACTACCAAAGGATGTAGTTGCAAATGGATATATATTGTCTTCTGGTGTGGATGGGTTAGGCAGTTTGTTATTAAAATATGATGATATGGAAGCTATAATAATCCATTCCAAGATTACCAATTCTCATTTAGGATCGGAAATACAAGGGGAAAAGGGAATTATGATTATAGATAAGATAGATCATCCACAAAAAATAAAAATAATATATAATGACGGGCAAACAGAGGATTTGTCTGTGGAACTAAATAAGCATAATATGTACTATGAAGCAAAAGAATTTGCCAAATTGATTAATGAAGGAAAAACTGAATCAGATATAAACTCATTTGAGCAATCTTTACATGTAATGAGTATAATGGAAAAGGCAAGGAAAAAGATGGGGGTTAAATTTCCTGCTGATTATACTATGGAGGCTTTACTTGAGTGAGAAATTATACACTATCATAGATGAGGATGTAGTATCTTTATTAGGTAGAAATTGAAATTAATAATTAAATTTAATTGTAAGGAAGGATCTCTAGTTCTTCCTTACAATTACTTATGAGGGACTTTTTGGTATTTAAACAATTAGAGTTTTATAGATGAAAGGAGAAAAGCATGTATCCACTGAAATTTGAGAATTTATATTATAAAAAAATATGGGGAGGAGAGAGGCTGAAAAGATTTAGGGACAATGTGCCAGAAGGGAAAATTGGCGAAAGTTGGGATGTAGCATGTCATCGCAATGGTATAAGTGTAGTTTCTAATGGAGAGTTTAAGGGAATTAGGTTAGATCAACTAATCGATATATATGGAGAAAAATTATTAGGAAGCAAAATTTCTAAAGAAAGATTTCCATTGCTTGTAAAGATATTGGATTCAAATGATAAACTTTCTGTTCAAGTTCATCCAGATGATAAATATGCTCTTACTAATGAAGGAGAAGTGGGGAAAACCGAAACTTGGTACATCATGGATGCACAGGAAGGAGCATCAATAATATTAGGAACAAAAAATTGTACTAAAGAGGAATTTAAGGAAGCAATAGAAAATGACAATATAGATGAATATTTGAATGTTATTCAGGTTAGAAAAGGAGATGTATATTATATAAAACCTGGACTTATTCACTCTCTAGGACCTGGAATAACTGCCATAGAAATACAGCAAAACAGTGATATAACTTATAGAGTTTATGACTATAATAGAGGGAGAGAAGTACACATAGAAAAAGCTTTTCAAGTAATGGATTTTAGAATAGAAGGGAAAAAAAGCAGAGGAATAAAAATAGAAAGTGAAAATTATGATAAAACATATTATTGTTTAAACCCACATTTTGTATTAGAACTTTATGATATAAGAAAGAATCTTTTGGGAGCTAGCGATAAAGAAAGATTTCATATTTACACTTGTGTTGAAGGAGAAGGGACTATTATATATAACAATGGAGAAGAAAAGTTGAGTTTAGGAGATAGTATTTTTATACCTGCTAGTTTAGGGAGATACCAAATATCAGGGAGTTTGAAGTTATTGAAATTTTATGTACCCTGTGTACCTAAAGTAGAAAAAGAAATATTAGAACATATAAGATAATAAAATTAAACTAACATGATTATTTAGCTAATTTTACTAGTTTAAAAAAGGATTGTAAAAATCCCCTAATACTAATAGAATATAATAGAAGGGGGTTTATCAATGGACGACAGACCAATTGGAGTATTTGATTCAGGAATTGGTGGCTTAACCGTATTAAAGGAGATAATGGAGCAGCTACCAGGAGAAGACATAGTATATTTTGGAGATACAGCTAGAATTCCATATGGAACCCGTTCTAAGGAAACGGTAATAAAATACTTTTTTCAATCGGTGAGATTCTTACTTACAAAGGATATAAAAGCTATTGTAATAGCTTGTAATACAGCTTCAGCCTTAGCCATGGAGGAAGCCCAAGAAGCATTCGAAATTCCATTATTAGGAGTGATCGAACCAGGAGCTAAAGCTGCTGTTTCAGCAACTAAAAATTCAATCATCGGAGTCATAGGTACAGAAGGGACAATAAATAGCCAGTCCTACCAACGAAAAATACGTCAGATGTTACCCTCTGCAGAGATAATAGGAATTCCCTGCCCTTTATTTGTTTCCATAGTAGAAGAAGGTTGGGAAAATACTGATGTAGCATATCTTACAGCTAAAAAATATTTATTGGAATTAAAGGAACACAATATAGATTCCTTAGTTTTAGGCTGTACCCATTATCCAGCCCTTCGCTATACTATTAACAAAGTACTAGGAGATAATGTAATTTTAGTCAACCCAGCATATGAAACTGCCAAAGCAGCTAAGATAATGTTAAAGGAGAAGAACTTATTATCGAATAAAGCAGATGGAGGAAAATGTCGTTTTTATGTAAGTGACAATCCTGAGAAGTTCAAAAGGGTAGGAGGCAATATGCTGAAAAAGGAAATTGCTTCCGTCGAGAAAGTTAATATTGAAAGCCTATAGGCACGCTAGTGCCTATAATTTGGCTTTAAGTGCCTAAAATTCAGCAGAAGGTGGTTTTTATGAAGGATCTATTTTTTAAAGAAAACATCTTAGAAATACTGGATTATATAGAAGAGGGGATTCATATTATCGACAGGAATGGAATGATAGTTTTTCAGAACCTATATGGGCAAAAAATAGATGGTATAGATAGGGAAAAAGTTATAGGTAGGCATTTGTTGGAGGTTTATCCATCATTAAGCCATGAAACCTCTACCCTGTTAACGGTTATTAGAACGGGAAGGCCTATACTTAAGAAAGAGCAGACCTTCATCAATTACAAGGGGGAAAAAATTACCACTATCAATTCCTCAATTCCAATAAAATCCAGTGGTAAAATATTAGGAGCATTGGAAATATCTAAAGATATAACCCAAGTTAGGGAAATGTCTCAGAAGATAGTTGACCTTCAAAGCAGGCTGTATAATAACGATATAGGGAAAAATAAAGAAAAGGAAACGGCTCAATATACCTTCCTGGACATAATAGGTCAAAATAAGGAGATGTTAAAGATTAAACAGATGGCCTTAAAAGCCGCAGAAGTGGACGTCCCAGTCTTAATATATGGGGATACGGGTACAGGTAAGGAATTATTAGTCCACGCCATACATAATGCCAGTAAGAGAAGAAATAAACCATTCATCACCCAAAACTGTGCCGCATTACCTGCCAACCTGTTAGAAGGGATCCTTTTTGGAACTGTTAAGGGAGGATTTACCGGTGCAGAAGATAGAGAAGGTTTATTCCAATTAGCCCATGGAGGCACTTTGTTTTTAGATGAAATAAACTCCATGCCTTTGGAATTACAATCTAAACTTTTAAGAGTTTTGCAGGATGGCAGTTTTAGGCCAGTAGGTGGAATTAATACTATTAATGTAGATGTAAGGATAATTACTGCTACCAACATACCTCCAGAAGAGGCAGTAAAACAACAGTGTTTAAGAAGGGACCTGTATTATAGGTTAAATGTAATAAGCATCAATATCCCCCCATTAAGGGAGAGAAAAGACGATATTTCCTTACTTACTGAGCATTTCATAGAAAAGATTAATAAAAAATTGGGCAAAAAAGTAAAGGGAGTATCTAAGGAAGTAATGGATGTATTTATGTCCAATCCCTGGGATGGTAATGTAAGGGAGTTGGAAAATCTAATCGAAGGGATTATGAGTATTAGTGATATGGAGATAATAGGAATAGAACATCTGCCTGCTAAATATAAAAACGCAGTACCAACGGCAAGTCTATCTTTAAAGGATACTTTGGAAAGAATAGAAAAGGAATTAATAGAGGAGGCTTTGGAAAGGGCAGAATACAATATTAGTTATACAGCCCAATTATTAAACATTCCCCGACAAACTCTTCAGTATAAAATATCCAAATATAACCTAAAATAATGTGAATAAGTTCCCTAATAGGTGCCAGGCATCCTTAGGGTATTTTTTTTGCCTAAAATTGGGCACAAAAATCTATAATATTTCTATAGAATATTTTCAAAAACCTCTAAATTAACCCTTTTTATTTTTTAATAATGTGGCATAAATATTGCATTGTTAATTATGTGGCAGTAAATTTTTGTTAGGAGGGATTATATGAGAAGAGGTTGTCCTTATGGCACTCACCGGGTTATAGAACCAAAGGGAGTATTACCCCAACCCGCATTGAAAATTGATAATGATATGGAAATTTATGACAACGAAATATTAATTGATGTAAAAACTCTAAACATAGATTCAGCAAGCTTTACCCAGATAAAGGAACAGGCTAAAGGAAATATAGAAGAGATTAAAAGGATAATGAGAAGCATAGTTGATGAGAGAGGGAAGCATCAAAATCCAGTTACAGGTTCTGGTGGAATGTTAATTGGAACAGTGGAAAAAATAGGTCCTGCATTAGAAGGGAAGACTGACCTTAAGGTAGGGGACAAAATAGCCACTTTAGTTTCCTTATCTTTAACGCCCCTAAGAATAGATGAAATCTTAGAAGTAAGGCCAGATGTAGACCAAGTAGATATTAAGGGTAAGGCCATTTTATTTGAATCGGGCATATATGCAGTACTACCCGATGATTTGCCAGAAAATCTAGCTCTATCTGTACTAGATGTGGCAGGAGCACCAGCTCAAACTGCTAAATTGGTTAAACCAGGGGATACTGTAGTAGTAATAGGGGGAACTGGAAAATCAGGAATGCTCTGTTTATATGAAGCCAAGAAAAGAGCTGGAGTGACAGGAAAAGTTATTTGTATTGGTTCCAGAGATGAAACAATTGCCCGAGTTAAGGAAGCAAACCTTGCTGATGTTTACATAAAAGCCAATGCTACCAATGCAGTTGAAATACTTGAAAAGGTTAGGGAAGCCACTAACGGTGAAATGGCTGATCTAGTAATTAACACCGTAAACATTCCAAATACGGAAATGTCCAGCATATTGATTACAAAAGATGGAGGCACAGTATACTTCTTCAGCATGGCCACAAGTTTCACCAAAGCAGCTCTAGGAGCAGAAGGAGTAGGAAAGGACGTTACGATGTTAATAGGCAATGGCTACACAAAAGGTCACGCAGCAATAGCTTTAGAACTGATGAGGGAGTCAAAAGAATTGAGAAGAATTTTTGAGGAATTGTATGCCTAGACAATGGACAGTTGTCAATTGTCCATTGTTCACTGTCCATTGAATAAAGAGGGGTGATTTTTGCCATGAGATCCTATAAGGATATCGAATTGTGGAAAGATGTAACTGAAGAGGAATGGAATGATTGGCGTTGGCAGGTAAGAAATAGGATTACAGATGTGGAAACTTTAAAAAAAATAATCAATATAACTGAAGAAGAGGAAAAGGAAATTGGGGAGGTATTGGGGAAGTTTAGAATGGGTATTACACCTTATTATGCATCCTTAATGGACCCAGATGATCCCAATTGTCCCATTAGGAAACAAGCGGTACCAACTATTATGGAAACCCATAAGAGTATAGCTGATATGGAAGACCCATTAGCAGAAGATGAAGATTCTCCTGTACCAGGGTTAACTCACAGGTATCCAGATAGAGTGTTATTCTTAATAACTGATCAATGCTCCATGTATTGCAGACATTGTACCAGAAGAAGGTTTGCGGGGCAACGGGATTCTGGTGCTCCTAAGGAAAGAATAGATAAATGTATAGAATATATTAGAAATACTCCTCAAGTTAGAGATGTATTGTTATCGGGGGGAGATGCTCTACTAGTATCGGACGAAAAATTGGAATATATCATAAGTGAATTAAGAAAAATCCCTCATGTAGAGATAATAAGAATAGGAACAAGAACTCCTGTAGTTATGCCTATGAGGATTACAGATGATTTAGTGAACATGCTTAAAAAATACCATCCAATTTGGTTGAATACCCATTTTAACCATCCTAAGGAAATAACAGAAGATGCCATATTAGCAGCTAATAAAATGGCGGATGCAGGTATTCCGTTGGGAAACCAATCCGTATTGTTAAGGGGAGTTAATGATTGTCCTCATATAATGAAAGAGCTTGTCCACAAATTGGTTAAGATGAGAATAAGGCCATATTATATCTACCAATGCGACCTATCCATGGGTATTGAGCACTTTAGAACTAAGGTAGCTAGGGGTATTGAAATTATAGAAGCTTTAAGAGGCCATACCTCTGGATATGCAGTACCCACTTTTGTGGTTGATGCACCAGGAGGCGGAGGGAAAATTCCAGTAATGCCTCAATATGTTATAAGCCAGTCGCCAAATAAGGTAGTATTAAGGAATTATGAAGGGGTAATTACCACCTACACCGAACCTCAATATATAGAAGATGAATGTAACTGTTCAGTATGTAGAGGAGAGCGTAAAGGCTACACTACAGGAGTGGCAGAAATCCTTATGGGCCCAGAAGTAAAATCTTTATCACCATCCAATTTGGAAAGGAAAATGAGAGCTAAATAACAATTGACAATTACAGCAAGGGATCTGGCAAGGGGTCAGACCCCTTGCCACCAAAAGCTAGACTCTAGTAGTTGTTAGTTGTCTATTGTAAAAAGGGGTTGTTTCCATTGTTGCTACAGCATATACAAGATAAATACAAAATAATATCCATAGTAGGAATGGCTAAGAATAGTGGCAAGACCGTAGCGTTGAATCATTTGATTCAGGAATCCTTAGATGAAGGGATTCAATTAGGTATAGTTTCCACTGGAAGGGATGGGGAATCTTTAGATTTAGTTACTGAAACGGAAAAGCCTAAAATATTCGTAGAAGAAGGGGTTCTAATTGCCACTACTACCGAACTATTATCTTTAAGCGATGCAACGGTAGAAATAATAGATATAACTGGCTACAGAACGCCCTTGGGGGAAATACTAATAGGCAGAATAAAGGATAGTGGCTATATTCAAATATCTGGGCCTCAAACTACAGTTGAAATTAAAGAGATAGCCGATTCTATGATAAAATTAGGGGCGGAGTTGGTACTTGTAGATGGAGCCATAGACCGGAAATCATCAGCCGCCCCTTCAATCACCGATGCCACCATACTTGCTACTGGGGCAGTATTAAGCAGGGATATGACCAAAGTAATAGAGGAAACTCTCCATATAGTGAATTTATTTAATCTTCCTCCCGTTGATATAAACGATAGGCCTATATTAGAAAGGGCCTTTGAAAATGGAGATATTTCCACAGTTGATGAAAATTTAAATTGCTATCCCCTTGGAATTAAGACTGCCCTAAACTGTGGGCATATCATTGGCCAACATATAAAGGAAGATACGAAATATATACTAATCCCCGGTTCTTTAGTGAAGAATACTGTAGAGGGCATTATTGAAACTGCCAACAGATATAAAAAGGTGGTGTTGGTAGTATCAGATGGGACTAAAATATTTATTCCTCCAAAGGATTGGCTTAGGTTTGTAAAACATGGACTTAAAGTGAAGGTCATAAATCCTATCAATCTAGTAGCCATAACCCTTAATCCCTATGCGCCACAGGGCTATTATTTCGATGCAAGGGAACTACTAGATAGAATGAGATATTATATAAAAGATATTCCTGTGGTGGATTTGGTGTTAGGGAGTGAATAAAATGGAATTTATGGATGAGTTAACAAGGAAATCCTTAGATTTTCAATATATTTTAAATAGAATAAATATCAAAACCCCGTATGGCAAAATGTATAAGGACAAGATGAGACCTTTTGTAAGGGGAGAAGAGGAAAGATTAGTAGACGAATTGGAAAAAGTGGAGGCCTTTACCTTTTATGCTAGGAATACAAAGTTTGTGGAAAGTATTAGCTATATATTTCAAAGGATAAAGGATTTGAGAACTTCCATAAATAGAGCAAGGGAAGGAGGAATTCTTTTAACTGTAGAGCTGTTTGAAATAAAGAATTTCCTCTTTTTAATTCGGGAGCTAAATGAACTCCTTAATAGGAATCAGGTACCCTTATGGGATGATATAAGAATAGAACCAATAGAAAGCTTAGAAAATTTATTAGATCCGGAATCAACAGGCATTTCCACCTTTTATATATACGATGCTTACTCTGAAGAATTGAGGCAAATTAGAGAAGAAAGACGAGAAAGGGAAAGGGAAATCAAAAAAGAGAAAAGGATATTGAGGGAAAGGCTGGAAGAGGAATTAGGTATAAAATTAAATGCAGATGGCTCCATAGTCATTCCAAAGGACAGGTTGGAATTAATTAAGAAAATTGAAAACTATCCCCATTTGAGCTATGTATCGGAAACCTATATAAACGTTAAATATTCCCTAAAGCCAACTGACAAGATAAACTTACTAGAGAGGAAAATATTAATCCTAAAGGATAGAGAGGAAAAAGAAGAAACTAAAATAAGAGAATATTTATCCAAAGAAATAGGAAAAAGGAGTAAAGTGCTATATAAGAATATATCCAGTATTGGAAAGTTAGATTTCCTACTAGCAAAGGCTAGTTTTGGAATTGAGATAGATGGGGTTAAGCCTAATATAGTGAAAGAACATCAGATGACCATAATAGAAGGAAGACACTTAAAGGTTGAGGAATCCTTAAAGAAGATTGGATTAGAATATACTCCCATAACTATAGATTTAAAAAAAGGGGTTACCTGTATTACAGGAGCCAATATGGGAGGAAAGACCGTCAGCTTAAAGTTAGTAGGATTATTGACTATTATGGCTCAACATGGCCTATTAGTTCCAGCTAAGGAGATGGTTTTAGGATTAAATAATTTCATCAAGGCCTCCATAGGAGATATTCAGTCTACGGAGAAAGGTCTAAGCACCTTTGGAGGGGAAATTAAATTAATCCAAGAGGCCATCGAAGTTTCCGATAATGAGGGATTAATACTAATAGACGAATTAGCCAGTGGAACCAATCCAGAAGAAGGCTATGCCATATCAAAAGCCATAGTAGAATACCTATTAGAGAAAAACTCCATAACCTTACTCACTACCCATTATGATAATATTGGAAATATGGATAGGGTAGTCCATCTTCAGGTAATAGGCTTATCCCATATGGGAATAGGGGAGTTGAAAAAAGAGCTAAAAGATCTTTCAGAAGGGAAATTGGAATTGATAAATAGATTGATGGATTATCGTTTAAGGGAAGTAGGCAAAACAAAGTCTGTCCCCAAAGACGCCATCAACATAGCTAGAATAATGGGACTGGATAAAGAGATAATAGATAGGGCTGAAAGGAATCTCAGAGGCCATATTTGGGAAGAATGCACTTCAAAAGATAGACCATAATAATTGTGCGCTGTGAATTGTAAATTGATAAAAGAGGGGGTTGATATTTTGAGCAAATTAAATCTAGATCAAAATTTAATAGATAGTTCAAGGAATGCTGCTAGAAAAATTGCTGACAATATACAGGAATTTATAGACCAACATACTACTACTTCTACAGAAAGGGCCATTGCCCGCTTGTTAGGGGTAGATGGTGTGGATGAAATAGACAAACCCTTACCCAATGTACTCATAGATAGTATAAAAGATGGAGGAGGGTTAGAAAGGGGAATTGCATACTGGTTAGGAAACGCCATAATTCAGACTGGAGACAGCCCTCAGGAAATAGCAGAAAAAATATCTAGGGGGGAACTAGACATAATTCGCCTACCAGCAGCAAAGGAAGAGAAAATCCGCGATACTATTTTTGAATTGGCTGAGGAAGGGGTAGCAAGGATAAAATCAAATAGAAAAAAAAGAGAGGAACTCTTATCCACTTTGGGGGAAGGTAATAAACCTTATATATACGTAATAGTCGCTACTGGCAATATATATGAGGACATTGAACAGGCTAAATCTGCAGCAAGACAGGGGGCAGATATAATAGCCGTTATTAGAACTACAGGTCAAAGTCTATTGGACTATGTTCCCTATGGAGCAACTACCGAGGGATTTGGAGGAACCTATGCTACCCAAGAAAACTTTAGGCTTATGAGAAGGGCTTTAGATGAAGTAGCAGAAGAGGTAGGCCGTTACATAAGGCTGTGCAACTATTGTTCTGGATTATGTATGCCAGAAATAGCTGCTATGGGAGCACTAGAGAGATTAGATGTAATGTTAAACGATGCCTTATACGGAATACTATTTAGGGACATTAATATGCAAAGGACCTTAATAGACCAATTTTTCTCTAGGGTCATCAATGGATATGCAGGAATAATAATAAATACTGGAGAGGACAACTACCTTACCACCGATGATGCAGTAGAAGCAGCCCATACCGTATTGGCCTCCCAGTTCATAAACGAGCAATTTGCATTAAAAGCTGGAATCCCAGAAGAGCAAATGGGGCTAGGTCATGCATTTGAGATGGACCCCGATTTGGAAAATGGCTTTTTATACGAGCTAGCCCAAGCTCAAATGGCAAGAGAGATATTCCCAAAAGCACCTTTAAAATATATGCCTCCAACTAAATATATGACGGGAAACATCTTTAAAGGCCATGTGCAAAACGCTTTATTTAATATGGTATCCATAATGACCAATCAAGGTATCCAACTCCTTGGAATGTTAACTGAGGCTATTCATACTCCTCATCTACATGACAGGTACTTATCTATAGAAAATGCTAAATATATTTTCAACAATGCCAAGGACTTAGGAAATGAAATCACCTTCAAAGAAGGAGGAATTATTCAGGCTAGAGCCCAAAAGGTATTAAGTGATGCAGAACAGCTATTAAGAGAAATAGCTGAAATAGGGTTATTCACAACAATAGAACAGGGTAAATTTGGAGGAGTTAAAAGACAAAGGACTGGCGGAAAGGGATTAGACGGAGTTGCTAAAAAGGATTCAGGATATTTCAATCCCTTTATTCAGCTTATGTTAGGAGGTGGAAGGTAATGCTAGACCTAACTAGAGTAAAACCTTATGGAGATACATTAAATGACGGTATGGTACAACTTAGTTTCACATTGCCAGTACCCTATGGAGACGAAGCCAAGGAAACAGCTAGGCAATTGGCTAAGAAGATGGGTTTAGAAGAGCCTTCCGTAGTATATGCAAAGGATCTAGTTGGATTTACCTATTTTATTTTATATGGGAAATTAATCCACACAGTAGACTTTACTAAAATAGAGGTACCAAAAGTAGATGTAGATGTGATGAGCAAAGAAGAAGTGGAACAATTTATAAAGGACAATATTAATAGGGACATAGTAATAGTAGGAGCTTGTACTGGAACAGATGCCCATACCGTTGGAATAGATGCTATCATGAACATGAAAGGCTATGCAGGCCACTATGGATTGGAGAGATATGAAGGAGTAGAAGCTTATAACCTAGGCAGCCAAGTTCCTAATGAGGATTTAGTAGCCAAAGCCATAGAATTGAATGCTGATGCCATATTGGTATCCCAGGTAGTAACCCAAAAGGATGTCCATATACCAAATCTAACCCAATTGGTGGAATTATTGGAGGCAGAAGGAATTAGGGATAAGGTAATCCTAGTTTGTGGTGGACCAAGGATATCCCATGAACTAGCAAAGGAGCTGGGATACGATGCAGGATTTGGTCCAGGCACTTTTGCAGAAGATGTGGCCAGCTTCATAGTAACTGAAATGGTAAAAAGAAATATGGTTTAAAATAAAACAACCCAGTTTTGGGTTGTTATTATTTTAACTATATATTACCAGACTTTAATGTTTTACCAAGATAAAGCAACAAATGTAATATTTGAAGTTATTTGACATTTCTGATTAAAAAAAATATAATAAAAATATTCAATAAAAAAATAATTAGAAAGGAGAGGCATATCAGTGGATAATCAATTAAAAGATTTTAAGCCTTATATCCCAGCGGGTGAGGTGATGCCAGAATTTACATCTACAGCAATTATAATTGGTATTTTTATGTCTATAGTTTTTGGTGCAGCTAATGCTTATATTGGCCTTAGAGTTGGTATGACTATCAGTGCTTCCATACCAGCGGCGGTAATTTCTATGGGCATTATCCGTGGAATTATGAAGCGAGATTCTATCTTAGAGAACAATATGGTGCAAACCATAGGTTCTGCTGGAGAATCCTTAGCAGCAGGTGCCATATTTACTTTACCCGCCTTGTATATTTGGTCTCAAGAGCTTGGTATGGAGGTGCCTAGCTTATTAAGGATAGTGATCATATCCTTATCAGGAGGTATTTTAGGAGTATTACTAATGCTTCCGCTAAGGAGGGCCTTAATAGTAAATGAACATGGGATTCTTCCCTATCCAGAAGGAACTGCCTGTGCAGAGGTTTTAATTGCAGGAGAAACTGGAGGAACAAAGGCCGAGACGGTATTCAAGGGACTTGGTATTGGTTCAGCCTTTAAATTCATTACTGATGGAATTAAACTATTCCCATCGGAAATAGAATGGGCAATTCCAGGATATAAGGGTGCAGCCATAGGAATGGATACTCTACCAGCCCTACTAGGGGTAGGTTTTATAGTAGGTCCCCAAATATCTGCCTACATGTTGTCTGGTGCGGTGCTAGGTTGGTTTGTACTCATTCCATTAATGACCAATTTGGGTCAATATATAACGGATATAATATATCCAGCATCAGTACCCCTAAGTCAATTGGACTACTGGGGAATATGGAGCAACTATATTAGATATATTGGTGCAGGGGCTGTAGCCTTTGGAGGAATACTATCCTTAATTAAATCCTTGCCATTAATCGTCAGAACCTTTAAGGAGGCCTTAGGGGGCTTGAAGATCACGGCTGGTTCTACTTCAAATCTTAGGACGGATGAAGATATGTCTATCAAAGGAGCCTTAATGGGTGTATTAGTCATAGTGATATTTATAGGAGCTACGGACTTCATACCTGTAGGTATTCCTGGAGCCTTAATTATAGCCATATTTGGCTTCTTCTTTGCTACTGTATCAGCAAGGCTTGTAGGCTTGGTAGGCAGCAGCAATAATCCAGTGTCGGGTATGACCATTGCAACCCTACTAATTACCTCCATCATATTCAAATCCATTGGATTTGATGGGGAAGCGGGAATGATAGGAGCTATATCCGTAGGTTCAGTAATCTGTATAATAGCAGCCATGGCAGGAGATATGTCCCAGGACTTAAAGACTGGCTTCTTGGTAGGGGCTACCCCAAGGAAGCAGCAGTATGGAGAAGTAATAGGAGCTGTAGCTTCTGCACTAGTAATTGGCCTTGTATTAATGTTATTGGATAGGGCTTGGGGCTTTGGATCCAACGAATTGCCAGCACCACAGGCTACCTTAATGAAGTTGGTGGTTGAAGGAGTAATGAGTGGCAACCTCCCATGGGTCTTGGTATTCATGGGAGTAGGCATTGGATTAGTAGTTGAGATACTAGGCATTCCAATACTTCCCTTTGCAGTAGGCCTATACCTACCAATTCACTTAAGTACACCAATTATGCTAGGTGGAATTATTAGGGGAATACTTGAAAAGAAAGAAGATGACAATATCAAAGAGAAAATTGATGGGGGAGTTTTATTCTCATCTGGTCTTATAGCTGGCGAAGGGCTAGTAGGAATACTATTGGCAGTAATGGCTATAATACCAGTAGGAGGAGTAACCCTAGCAGATAAAGTTGCCTTTGGAAATTATGCCTTAGGCCAATGGGGCTCCTTAGTATTCTTTGCAGGTTTGGCCTACCTATTGATAAGGAAGTCCTTTTATGCAAAGATAGAAAAATAATAGGGGAGTACTATGTTTAAGAGGAATAAAAAAGAAGAAAACTATCTAGATTATATACCAAAGAAATCGGAAAAAATCCATTGGATAGAAAAGGAAGATGGGTTAATTCAAATAATAATATATAGAAATTCTTTATTTGAAAGGATAGTTCGAAAACTTTTTTTCACACCAGATAAATATAGAATAGATTTGGATCAAATGGGTTCCTTCATATGGAAGCATATAGATGGAGAGAAGTCAGTCTACCAGATATCCCAATTGGTAAAAGGGGAATTTCAAGAGAAAGCAGAACCCCTGTATGAAAGGCTAATTCAATTTATGAATATATTGAAAAACAATAAGTTCATAGACTTTAAGTAATATAATCCTTCCTAGTCTATTTTAAAATAAAAGTAGATTAGGAGGGATTTACATTTTGCTAAAAATTTGTAATATATAGAAAATTCATTTGAAATTTGGAAAATAATGTGATAAAATAATCCTACTCAAATAGTACTATAGAACCAAACGAGGGAAGTAGGTGATAAGGTAATGGAAAACCTAACTTTGGAGACGAGCAAATTTGTTAGAGTGAAATCAATGTCTACAAGAAACAGGTTAGTACAAAAACAGAAGCAGCTATTAGAACTCTTAGGTTATGATGTATGCATATCTTTCCTATTTAATGATAAAAGGAATATTGCTTACAAGAATGCAGTTGCAAGCTCTAATATGAAATATAAGAGAAAATCAATTTCCAATGCCATATTCATAAACAAAATACAGTACTCTGCTTTTAGGGAACTAATAGGCAAAAAGGGCATAGTGGAAAATTATTCTCAAGATATATTCCCTCCATTGTTAGAAGGTGTCAACACCGAAGTTTATATCCCCATTTTTTGCTGCAATGATAGAGATTTATCAATAGAACTAATCGGATGTTTATACTTAGGCTCTTCTGATTTCAAAGAATTCCCCTTCAATCACTTTATAGATGACAATTTGGTAGAAGAACTGATGTCTGATATTTCTAAGCTGTTAACCTTGCTTCTTATCAGGATGGAGCAGTTTGAAGATGCAGTTAATATAGCTGAATTTATATTAGGTCTAATGGATAAAAAGGCTCCCTATCTTTCTAACCATGCCTATAATGTTTCAGGTTGGTGTAGGGAGATTGGAATGGAATTAAAGCTATCCAAAGAAGAACTGAATGAATTGACTTTAGCAGGATTATTACACGATGTTGGCAAGATCATAGTGGACAATAGTATATTATATAAAAAGGGGAGGCTGGAGAAGGAAGAATACCAAAAGGTTCAAGAACACGTCATTACTAGCTATAAAATTTTAAAATACCTATTTGAGGATATTGAGGAATATAAAAACGTTCCCGAAATAGTCAAATACCATCACGAATGGTATGACGGCAAGGGATATCCTTTTGGATTAAAAGGAGATGGCATACTATACTTGCCAGGCACTAAAAGGGCTGTACCTATAGAAATCAATAAAATAGGTGGAGACGCCTTGTCCTTTAGTTTGGAAGAAAGTTATGGCAAGAATCTGTCTAATGGAAAGCCTTTAATAATAAAGGTGCTATTTGATGAATTGGAGTTGGATATTACGGGTACAGTAGTTAGAAAATATAATTTCGGTCCTTATAAATACTTTGATTTCAACTATACCAATATACCCGATTGGAAGAGAGATGCCATATTTAGGCAGTTGTTTAGAAAGCAAATCCAGTTGAGAAAAACCATAAGCAAGTATGAAAAAACAGCAACCTAATTTCAGGTTGCTGTTTAATTAATACTATCAATAAAAGTTGTAGCAACCACAATTGTGAATTATTTCACAATCTATAAATATAATTATATAATCAAATATAAGTTGGAGTAAAATTATATCCAAAACATAAACTGGTGAAAATAGATGGCAATACAGCTATTTTTGAAAACAAGGAAACTAACGAAAATAGTTTCTATAGCCTTGAATATACAGTACTAGACTTAGGTACAAAGCCAGATACAGAATTAATAGAGGAAATAAAAGAAGAATTCAGCAATGTATTTGTACTAGGAGATGCTAATAAGACTGGAAGAATTAGAAATGCTATGGAAACTGGATTTGAATTAGCTTACAAATTATAAAATAAGGAGGTATAATATGGCAAGATACGGACAAGTATGTCCCATAATCTACGGAGAAGGGACCATCAACTTATTTGGTGAAGAAGCAAAAAAACTTGGATGTGCCAAAGTATGGAAATTTAGATTTAGCTCTGACTGTTAAACCCAATGATCAAAACAGGCTTAGATATATACATTTAATAAAGGAAAACCTAATAGTAATAGTGAACAAGAATAATCCTTTATCAAAGAAAAAAAGTATTAAATTTGAAGATTTAAGAGGGCAAAAATTTATATTTTTAGCAGATGCCTTCCGTATGCAGGATATGCTTATAAATAACTTACACAAAGCAGGAATTAAGCCAGATGTATATTATAAATCTAGTCATGATTTAAAGTTAGTTTATGATTTAGTGGAATTAAACAAAGGAATATTTATATTTGTAGAAGATTAACTGTTATAGATAGATATGATAATATTCGCTGCATTCCATTAGATGTACCAGCAGCCTTTTGGGATGTAGATTTTATTGTAAAATCAGATATGAAAATGAAATCGGAAGCTAGAAGATTTACCAATTTTTTCCTAGATAAAAGAAACTTGGAACAAATATATTAGTATTAGCAATATAAAATAGGAAGGAATATGTAATTTAATTCCTTCCTATTTCATATTATTTTTCTAATTTAAACCCTGATATCCTATTTACTATTAAAGCTATGGCAGCATCTCCCGTAACGTTAACTGCAGTGCCAAAGCTGTCTTGGGCTACGTATAACGCTATCATCAGTGAAAGCATAGCAGGAGTGAAGCCTAACATGGATTCCAATAGACCTAAAGCTGCAATGACAGCGCCACCAGGGACTCCAGGTGCAGCAACCATTGTAATGCCGAGCATCAGTATGAAAGAAAACATTATCCCAAAGTTAGTGGTCATTCCATTTAACATCATAATTGCCATGGAACAGCTAACCAAAGTAATGGTACTTCCTGATAGATGGATGGTAGCACATAGGGGAATGACAAAATCTGCAATTTCATCTTGGATTCCATTCTTTTTGGCTTGTTCTAAAGTAACTGGAATAGTAGCTGCTGAAGACTGGGTACCTATAGCTGTAAGATAAGCAGGTATCATGTTCTTAAGTAGCCTAAAAGGATTTCTTCCCCCAATGGCACCGGCAATTGTGAACTGTATTACTAAGATGGAAATATGGAGTAAAATTACCATTACGAATACTCTGGCAAATACAGATAGAATAGTGGCTACCTGTCCGGCATAGGTCATATTAGCAAATATGCCTAATATGTGGTAGGGCAGCAGTGGAATGATTATGCTATCAATAAGCTTTTCTATAATAGATTGAAATTCACTCATAAACTTCTTTATAGTCTCCCCTTTAATAAATGCAATACCAAGTCCAATAGTAAAGGCAATTAGCAAAGCAGTCATTACTCCAAATATGGGGGGCATTTCAATGTCAAAATAAGGGCTTAAAAGGGCTTCTTCTGGATTAGTTGCATCTACATTTAAGGCACCAGTAGTTAAAAACATAGGTAGTACTAGGGAGGATATGAAATAAGCAAAGGATCCAGAAAAAATGGTAGACCCATAAGCAAGAACTGTAGTTATTGCCAACAGTTTACCAGCTTCTGCTCCTAAATCACCAATACCAGGAGCTATAAAACCTATAATAATAAGGGGTATGGCAAATCCTAAGAAATTGCCAAATAGGCCATTAAAGGTAGCTAATATCCTAATAATCCAAGCAGGAGCAATATTCCCGATAATTATTCCCAATATGATGGCAATGATTAGCTTTGGCAATAACCCTATTTTTCTCATAAGTGGTTCCTCCTTTCATACCTATATTATATGTTAATTCTATAAAATAATACAAAAAAAATAAAATAAGTTCTTTTATCGGTGCCTGACACCAATAAAAGAACTTATTGGTTTATCGATTCCTTTCATAAGCCTTCACTATTGGCGGTATTAGTAGAATTTGGATTATAATACCGGGTAAAGCTGTAATAGTAATTCCTTTAATATATATATCTAAAGGAGGCATTGGAAGGGAAAAAGCACTTCCCAAAACTAAAACTGTTAGTGCTGCAGCAATTCGACCTAGAACCATGCTAGAGATTAAAGCAGGTAGTAAGGCCATTTTAATTCTCCTATAAAGATAGCCAGATATTAGGCCATAAACTGCTAGTTCTACCAACATAATCCAAAGAGTTGGAATTGGTGGCATACCAGTTAGAGTATGATTAAGTATAGGCGATATAATTCCTACAATAAGTCCTAATGAAGAACCTAATATTAGTCCGGATACTAATACTGGTATATGCATGGGGAGAAATACAGCTCCATTAATACCAGATATATGTATTACCATAGGAAGTATAATGCCAATTGCTAGTAGCACAGCAGCTGTCACTAAATCATTAGTTCTGAATCTCATAGTTCATCTCCTTTCCATAAAAGATATATAATTGTTTTATTTATACATTATACAATTTTTTTAGGCTTTTTCCAACAATTTATCCATATCCTACTTATAAACTTGCAAGTTATACCATATTGGTGTAAATTAGTATTGTATGAAAAATTAAGCCATTATAGGAGGAACAGAAATGATCTTTGCAATATTGCTCCTGTGGAAAATGCTGCCGTTTATGGATATAATCAAAGTTGAACACAATCAATCAATAATATTATTTATTAGTATGCTTATAATTTTTTTTATGTTTACTTTAGTCCATTTTAGTAACCTAAAAAGGAAAAGAAGCCTAGCATTTATCATATATAGCATAATATGCTCTGTTATGTTTATCGACGTGGTGTATTTCAGCTATTTTAATTCTTTCCCCTCAATCAGGATGATTAAACAGTTCCATCAATTAGGGGCTGTTAAGGATAGCATCAAAATGTTACTTGGCTTTAAAAACCTATTATTTATATTGGACCTGCCATTACATATAATATACCATAGAAAGAAACCAATTATGAATGAGAATAAATCCTATAGCAAATATATAAGATTTGGCATACCTGCTGGTATAGGTTTTATCCTTATATTAACCCTATCTATTGTAGATGCCAAAGGTTTGATGGTGCCCGTAATGAATCAAGAACCTTTTACTTACCATATTATGGATATTAAAGAGGTGTTTGCAGTAGAAAAAGGAAAAGATGAGGAAATCATCGAGGAAAGAGGAGGCCTATTTAGCCAAGAGGACTTGGAAGAACTTTTACAGCGGACTCAACTTGAGGAAGGGAAGCATACGGGAATTGGAAAGGGGAAAAATTTAATAGTAATACAGGTAGAGGCTTTACAAAACTTTGTTATAGACCTTTTTTATGATGGACAGGAGATAACTCCCAATCTAAACAGATTAATAAAGGAAAAGGGCAGCCTTTATTTTGACAACTATTATCAACAGTTGGGAAGAGGCAATACTTCTGATGCAGAATTCGTCACCAATAATTCCCTATACCCATCTATGGAAGACCCTACCTATGTTCAATATGAGCAAAATACTTTCTATGGGCTGCCGTGGATATTAAGGGATAATGGTTATACTGCTTGGGTATTTCATGGGTATGAAAAGGATTTTTGGAATAGGGATAAGGCCTATACAAATCAAGGATTCCAAAGATTCATTTCCCAAGACGATTTTAAACTGGTAGAGACTATAGGCTTTGGAATTACCGATAGGGAATTCTTTAAGCAATCTATAGAATATCTAAAGGAATTGGACAGCATAGATGACAAGCCCTTCTACGCATTTATGATTACATTAACTAGCCATACTCCTTTTAAGATGCCAGAAAAATATCATTATTTAAATATTAGAGAAGAACATGAAGGCACTATATTAGGGGATTATCTTCAATCCATCCATTATGTGGACAAGGCATTAGGAGAATTTTTGGAGGATTTAAAGAAAGCAGGATTATATGATAATTCAGTAATAGCAATTTATGGGGATCACTTTGCCATAACTGGATACAATCCCCAGGGAGTAGAATTGATGTCGGAATTTTTAAATATGGAATATGATATAAATGAAATGTTTAGAGTTCCATTGATTATCCACGTGCCAGATGTGGAAATTAACGAAACCATATCTAGAATAGGCAGCCAACTAGACTTTTTACCTACCATATTGAATATTATGGGTTATAAAAACGAAAAGGGAATAATGTTTGGTCGGGATTTGCTAAATTACCAAGGGAAGAATTTTGTAGCTGCTCAAATCTATGTATTTAAAGGTACCTTTATAGATGATGATACCTTATTCAATATGTCTAGCGATGGACTCTTTGAAAATAGCCAAGCTTATAATAGGAAAACAAGGGAACCCATAGAATTAGAGAAAGTTAAGGCAAGATATGAATACATAGTATCCGAAATAAACAAATCAAATTATGTATTAAAAAAGGATTTAATCAAACTATTGATGGAAAATCAAGGCTCAGTTGATCTAGAGGACTTAAAGGGGAAAAATATACCGGATGATAAGTACATAATTAGATGTTATAATAATCCTTTGGAAGAATTGAGCAAAAACTATGAAGAAGGCCACAGATTGATGGCTGTAAAACTTAAGTTTATAGTCGAGGAAGAAGTAGTATTGGAAGGTGGTTATGAAATAAAGGATTTGGCTCATTGGATGGAGAATCATGAAGACGCATATCTATTATTAAAAACTGATGAGTGGAATAAGGGTATATTTTTAAAAGTCAAGGATGAGTATCCTGATATAAAGGATAGGCTTATAGTAGAGCAGACCAAATTTGACCAGTACTATAGGCTCTCCAACAAAGCCTTTAAGAATATATTCTTCAATGCAACAAAGGGGAATTATACTAATGAAGAGATTTTAGACTTTCTAAAGAGGAATCCTTTAGCTGGAGTTATACTAAATGAGGAATATTTAGATAACTCTTTCGTAAAGGAATTAAAAGATCTGGAAATATCCATCTACTTAGATGGAGTAGATGAAAATGTAGACATAGACCAATATGAAAATCTAGATGGGTTTTTGCTGAAACAATAGATATGGAGGATATATATGTTATCGCTATTGTTAGCTCTGAAGATATTATTATTCATGAACATAACCAGGGTAAAACACAATAGAGCTTTAGTCTTCTTAATCAGCCTATTGGTAATTCTATTTTGTTATTCCTTCATCTATTTGAGGAACAACAGGAATAAATACAGATTAGGGTTCCTATTCTATACAATAGTATCCTTAATCATGTTTGTGGATGTGGTATACTATAGCTATTTCAATACTTTGCCCTCAATCAAGATGCTTAAGCAGGTAGGTCAGGTTCCAGCAGTAGGAGATAGCGTTAAAACCTTGTTATCCTTTAGGAACATACTTTTTTTATTAGATTTACCCCTAGTTTACTTCTATTCACGAAGGAAAAGGAATAGCAGAAGATTTAATAGATATATAAGCTGGGGAATTCCTGGAGGAATAGCTCTAGTTCTAATCCTTTTGCTAACCATATTAAGCAAGATAGGCCTATTCGGGCCTGTAACCAACCAAGAATTATTCACCTACCATGCTAAGGATATTAAGAAGACTATAATGAAGGAAGATATAACCAATATAGAGACTTTGACTATAACGGATATAGCTGAACTTAAAAAGCGATCGGAATTTGTGGAAGGAAAGTACACAGGTTTAGGGAAAGGGAAAAATTTAATAGTAATCCAAGTTGAATCCTTGCAGAATTTTGTAATAGACCATTTCCATGAAGGGCAGGAAGTAACCCCCAACCTAAATAGGCTTATTAGAGAAGAGGGAAGCCTCTACTTTAATAACTATTATCAGCAATTGGGAAGGGGGAATACTTCCGATGCAGAATTCGTAACCCATAATTCCCTATATCCATCTATGGAGGAACCTACCTATACCCAATATGTGGACAATACCTTTTATGGACTTCCCTGGATTCTAAGGGATAATGGATATATTGCTTGGGCATTTCATGGATATAAAAAGGATTTCTGGAATCGGGACAAGGCCTATCTAAATCAAGGTTTCCAAAGGTTCGTATCTGAAGAGGACTATGATTTAACGGAAACCATTGGCTTTGGACTCACTGATGTTGAGTTTTTTAAACAATCTATGGGTTATTTAAAGGAATTAGATGGATTAGATGATAAGCCCTTCTATGCTTTTATGATCACATTAACTAGCCACAATCCCTTTAAAATGCCTGAAAAGTATAAGTACCTGAATATCAAAGCTGAATATGAGGACACCTTACTAGGGAATTACCTTCAAGCTATCCACTATACCGATAAGGCCATAGGTCAGTTTATCGAGGATTTAAAAAGAGAAGGGCTGTATGATAATTCGATATTGGTCATATACGGAGATCATTTTGCTATAAATAGCCTTAACAAAGATGACCAAAAGCTGATGACCGATTATCTAGGTTACCCTTACGATTTGGATGAAATGTTAAAGATCCCTTTGATAATCCATATACCAAGTCTTGAAGCTAATGAAACCATAACTAGAATAGGCAGTGCATTAGACTTTCTGCCTACTATGTTAAATATTATGGGCTATAAAAACGAAAAAGGTCTAATGTTTGGTGTAGATTTAATCAATTATGAGGGGGAAAACTTTGTAGCTCCCCAAACCTATGCCTTAAAAGGCTCTATAATAACTGATGAAATATTGCTAGAGATGTCAAGAGACGGTATATTCGAAAACAGTCGAGTATATAACATAAAAACAAGAGAACTCCTTAACCCACTAGACTTCATAGAAAAGCATAAAATGGTAATAGAAGAAATAAACAAATCTGAGTATATACTAAAAGCAGATTTTTTTGCACAATAAAGGGATATGAGGACATTGGATGGTATCCTGTGTTCCAAACTTATTGAGTATTTGACATAACTTAATGCTCTATGTATAATAATACCAATAGAATGCTATCAAAAAAGAGAAGGTCCCATACCTTAAGTTGGGACTTGGAAAAGATGATGGGGGTGCAAGAATTACCCCATCTATTTTTATGAGAGAAAAGATGAAAGAAATAAAATTAGATAAAGTAAGATTTTATAGGATAGGCTTGGGTTATGTAAAATATCAAAAATTATTAAGAGTCAGTTTATTTTTTGGGTAAAATAAAAATTGCATTATGAATCAAGCACGTAATACATAGAACAAAGTGTTACCTTGATAACCACTATAAAAACAAGGGAGTGATAACATTGATTAGGTACAGTAAAATATTAGAGAAGAATCCAAGGGAGATTGTGCTTTTAAAATCACATCCTTGCCATTGGGGACGATGTTTGTTTTGCGACTATATTCACGACAATGAGAAAGATGATTATTATATAAATGAAATCAATAAAGAAGTATTGAAGAACATAACAGGGGAGTTTAAGCAATTAGAGGTCATAAATTCCGCTTCTGTATTTCAACTGCCAAAGGAAACCCTTGAAGAAATAAAAAACATTGTCAATTCGAAAGGAATAGAAAGGCTGTATTTTGAGAGCCATTACCACTATAGACATAGGCTTAATGAAATAAGGGATTACTTTAAAGGGATAGATATTGTATTTAAATGTGGAATTGAAACCTTTGATGATGTTTTTAGAAACAACTATCTAAACAAAGGAGTATATTTTAAAGATTATAAGGAAGTAGCAAAGTATTTTGAATCCATATGCTTATTGGTGGGAATAAAGGGACAAACCAAGGAGATGATTAAGAGGGATATAGACATATTAAAAGAACATTTTAAATATGGTTGTATAAATATTTATATTGAAAATACTACTCCTGTAAAAGGGGACCAAGAGTTAATTCAGTGGTTTAAAGAAAACTACTCATACCTAGAGGAATATGACAATATAGAAATTCTATGGAACAATACTGATTTTGGGGTAGGAGGCAATGAAGATGAAAAATAAAACGTACAAATTAGTAAAAGCAGGTATTATTGCAGCATTATATGTAATTCTAACCTATGCTTTGCCCTCTTTGGCTTATGGACCAATTCAATTTAGGATTTCTGAAATACTAACCCTATTAGCGTATATGGATCCATTTTACATAGGTCCCTTGACTTTAGGATGTGCCATAGCTAATATAGGAAGCCCTTTTGGACTAATAGATATTATATTTGGGACATTGGCTAGCTTTTTAGCCCTTAACTGTATGAGTAGAACAAAAAATATATTCCTAGCCAGTCTCTGGCCATCTATATTCAGCTTTATAGTAGGTTTAGAAATTTGGTTTTTATCAGATACTCCTGTAAACTTTTTTTTAGTTACAGGCCAGATAATGCTTTCTCAATTTATAGTAGTATCTGTAATAGGAGTACCAATATTTAAACTTATAGAAAGAAATCACTATCTTACCAATATGATAAAAGAATAGTATGAGGGACACGGAGGCAATTCCGTGTCCCAATTCTAATGTTTAGTAAGCAATTCAGTAATTATATCATAAGCAAATCCTCTGGTTATAGTTTGATCATATGGAATATACATATTTGCCAGTCCAAGCTCCAAAGCCTTATTATAATAATCCTCAGGGTATTTAACAAAGTCGATTCCATCTACATAGCCCATTACCCGCATTATTACGGTTAAAAATTCTATATAGGTTACATTGGCATCGGGTTCAAATTTATCATTAGTAGTGCCCTTCATAATATCGAAACTATATGCCAAATTAATGTAAGGAGTGGCCCAGCCTTTAACATCGGGGAAGATATTTTTATCCTCATAAAATTGAACTAAATTTTCCAAGTCCTTTAACCGCACTCCTATAGTGGCTAATTCCTTTCTTGTCATTTTCTCATTTAAATCCTTATTTTCCATTACATGCTGATTAGCAGCTATGCTGACATTCGGAAATATAATTAAACCAATTAATATGAAAACCAAAACTTTCTTCATGAAAACCTCCTATTATGGGCATATAATTTTATTTTTCCACTACCTTATAGTTAAAGGTGGAAATAGGGCTATCGTTCATGCCTTCTTTTGTAGCATAGGCTCGGATTATGGTATCCTCATTTATCACAATAGGATCAATATAGAGAATCCTATTCGATGGAGATGGTGCAGAACCATCTAAGGTATAGTATATATTAGCTCCTAGGGTATTGGTAGACAATCTTACGGTAGAACCTTTTACAACTTCTCCAGGAAAGGGGTCTGCATTAACCATTTGGACCACATCTTGAGATATTACTATTTCCTTTACAATATACTGATTCTTGTCATAAGCTTGAAGAAATACATTTGCATCCCATAGGGCAATCACTTCAGCTATGACATCATGTAAAAATATGTCCAATGCCCTGTCTACAGATTCGTTCCATCTTTCATCATTTATATTAAAGTCCATATATACTAGCAGTTTATAATCATTTAAGTTAGTTTGGTGTAACTTATATTCCATTGGGATTCTGAAACTTCCAGATGTAAATGATCCATATCTTTTTTTCAAAAATTCCTCAGTTTTCCTTTCTAAATATGGAGAACGGATCTTACCTTCATGGATTAAAAACTCAATGCTATCTCTACCAGGATATTCAATAACTCCATTTATCCTTAATTGTGGATAGTATTCCCTTATGATACTATCTATCCTTTCTAAGAAACTAACTTTACTATTAAGACTCCAATTATGCATAAAGCTTCTAGTATCAGGATAGACTATAAGTTCTAAATCATAGCCAGATATTCTAGCAGAATAATCGAAGTATACTCGATTATATCTATCCAATCTTTTTGCTAATAAATCTTCTATAAATTGAGGGTCTACCTTTTCCGTCATATCTAACCTGCTATCTATAAACTTAAATACTATGTTTTTCATCTGGGTATTAAATTCCACATAATTATATCTAGAACTGTAAGGGTTCTCTATGTGACCTTGAATCTTTGCTTCCTCATCATATAAACTGGTAATGGCAACGAATATATCCCATATATAGGCTTCTACATCCCGCCTTGTTAATTCTCGCCATCTGAAATTATACCCAGTTTCAAACTCTATGTCTACATAGTACCAAGAATCGCTTTCTTTTCTAAGGTGAATTTTTACAGGGAGCTCTCCTATATATCCTAAATGTCTATTCAGATATATTTCCATATCATCTAAGCGATCTATTTTTTCATAAGGTATTTTTACATCCATGATTATTTTTCTCTTTTTCTCTAATTCTGTTAATTCCTTCTCTAGCTTTAAGCTAAGGGAATTTCTGCCATTGATCAACTTTTCAATACTGCCATATTCCGGTTTGTTAACCAAAATCCCATTACCGTCTATATTTACTACATTATCAACAAACTCTGGGGTAATGTAGAGTACTGGAGAAAGAGATACTAATGAAACATATATATCATCCTTATATAATAAGGGTTTCCTATCCAAGTATATTTTCTTACCATCTAGGAATATATTTATATCAGAAAATCCCACCTTAATGTTTCGGATTTCTCCTTCCCATTTACTGGAACTATCAGTTTTTCTGCCTTGAAACTCCCTTATCTTCTTATTCAAATCCTCTATTCTTCTGTACATGGCTTGAATTTCATATCCTTTTTGATAAACACTAGGTTTTATAGAAGTGGCATTTATATTAAGCTTTCCATGGGAATCTAGTTTTAAAGTCCTATTTCTAGAATTATAACTATACCCCATACCCAAGGCTTGGGCCACTTCCTTCATAGGTACCCAAAGCTCTCCATCATATATGAATATTTCCTTATGGGGGAAATACCAGCCTTCAACCTGAAGTTTAAAATCCCCAAATAAAGCATCAATCTCCATCACCTGACCTTTTCCATAGCTAGGCTTAGGAAGGCATGGAAGTAAAATCAGTATAATCATTATAGAAATAATAGCTCTATTTTTCAAAACCATTCCCCCTTGTTCTTTACTACTATAGTAACTCTCTCCCATATTATCGGCATTCAGGTGAAAAAATTTAGCTTATAATATATAATAAACTTAAGAACTTGCTATGTTTGCCGATAATATACTTAGATTATTGTCAATTGGGAAACTGTTATTCCGAGGCACATCCGAGGAATTTCAGACCTAAAAGCTAGACTTAAATAATTGTGCATTGTGGATAGTGCATTGAATAAGGGGAAAGGAGATTGGGGCAATGGTTAAGGTAAAATCGAAAATAGGAAAAAAGCTATTATCCATATTATTAATAATATCCTTCATAATACCAGTAATAGGACCGGTAGGTGTATTCGCTCAATCTAAGAATAAGATTGTGTACACGTACAAGTCGGGCATTGGAAATGAAAATCAATTAGAATCAATTTACATAAGTGTTGAAGCCATTATAAATAAATCAGGTACCCATAATGTTACTATTTTTAAAGAAGAGGGGGATCCACAAGTTATAGATCAGATAAATGTAGGCGAAAACGAATTAGGCAAACCCATAACGGTAGAATCTTGGATCACCAATCCTCAGGGCAATATTAGGATAACTGAAATTAGAGTAGGTGGTTTTATATTAAAAATAGACCCTGCTCCTATAATAAACAAAATGGAAACCTATGATGTAAACGTAGGCCAGAAGGTAAGCTTTACAGGAGCAAGATTGAATGCAGCAAATGTTAAAATTCAGATAACCGGCGAACAAGGAGTTTTCGTTGCTGACCAATACGACCGCTTTAGCGAAGTTATGAAAGGGACTACAGGATTTAAAAATATTACGTTAAGATTGGATGATGGAGAAGTAGAACAATCAGCCATTTATCGTAACGCATTTAAACTATTAGGTAATATGCCTCAACTTGGAGCTAAATTGGAGATTATCCCACAATCGGGAACGAGAGAAAGCATTGCATACATCAAAGCCGATGGAAACTTTACTATAAAAGATGGAGAGGCACAACATTCAGTATTTTTTCTAGAAGATGCTACGGATAGATATAGCGCCGATAATATGGCTGAAATATTGTCAGCCACCAACAAGGTATTAAAAATAAAAATACCCAAGGGAATAACGGATGCTAAATATTATGATGTAATAGTTACCAATAAAATTACCAATCCTAGAGGGAATATATATGAACAGATTACTGATACCAGAAAGGTAGAAGGAAGGTTTTTCGTAATTGGAGCCGATAAAGGGCCAGTACTAAGCAGGATTGAACCCGAAAGAGGGCCAGATACAGGAGAAACAGTAGAAGTAACAGGTATAAGATTTGATGAATTGGGCTTTATAAATGGTATTGACGAAAAATCCCTTAGTGTAGATGAAGTAAAAGTAAGCACTATAACCATTGGCGATACCCTAAAAGGGATAATAGATTCAGAATTTGGAAGCGATGAAGAAAATCAGGACAGGGTATTCCACATAACCTATAAAAATGCAGATCAAAATAATAAAGCAACTTATAATGGACAAAATATAACAGAGGTAAACAGATATATAGCCACCTATATAGGAGATAAAACTACGCCAGTTGAAACAAATGGAAACCCAGTTTATAAATTTACTGAGATTTTTGATGATATAACCGTTAAATTACCTCAAACTACCGTAAATAAAGAGACTGAAGTAAATGTAATAATAATCATGCAAACTGAAATTAAAACTGAATCTGGGGAAACGCATACCATTACCAACATTATTTCCAACGACAATGTAAAATACACTATAGTCCCAAGTCATACACCTCCAAGCATTAACAAGATATCGCCAGAAAAAATCCAAGTAGTAAAGGATAAATCCTCGGAAGATTACGTTTTAAAAGAAGATATAGTGATAGGAATAGAAGGAGAAAACTTTAAAGTAATAAGAAGCAGAGATCCAGAAAGCAATGAGGAAATAACCAATTATCCAGTGGTAGGACTAGGCGCCCAAATGAACGATGCCGATCAAGGCATTGTTTTGAGAATTAATCCCAAAGAAGAAGGACAAGTACAGAGATATCATAACGGAGCATGGGAGGATTTACCAGGGGCCGACATGGTGGTATTGGATTCTAAGGGGAATATCATAGATGGAACCGTAGGAAGGGATACAGGAAGTAAAATAATAATCACCCTGCCTAGAACAGAGGAAGTAAAAATTCCAGCAAATTCTGTTACTACCGATTTAAAAAATCCTAGGCCTAAGCTTGTATATGTAATGAATCCAATACTTGGAAGTAACGAACCCGGTTATCCCGGTTTTAACTACAATGTATCCTTAATGTTCATAGACCTTAAGGATGGTTTACCTCCAAGCATAGACCGAATTACCCCTAATGTAGTGGCCATAGATTCAGGGGAAGAGATTACAGTTACAGGCTCCAACTTCCAACAGGGAGTTAGAGTATTTGTGGGAGGAGTAGAAGTACAAGGAGTAAAACAGGAATTAGACCCATCAGGTCTTAATACCATACTTAAATTTAATGCACCAAAGTATCCTCAGATAATAGAAGGACCCACAAAGCTTATTGTAATGAATCCCGATGGAGGCCAGGCAAGTAGAGATTTTACCTATGTAAAATCCTTGGAACGAGATCCTCAATTTATGGACTTTTCACCTAAATCGGGAACTAAGGATACTGTAGTAATAGTAGATGGGGAAAATTTCCTAGCCCCAAACCCATCGGTAGGTACCACTGCTGGAATGGGAATCTATAGATTAATAGGAAGCAGAATCCTCATGGATGGAGTTGACATAAACGAGTACAATATCGTCAATGGAAAGATTGTATTGGAAGAATATGAAAATGAGAATCAAGAGCTCATAAAATATGATGGACATAGCTTAAACCTTGCAGACTACCATCATAGCGTAATATTGGAGGACAAAGATAGACCTAACAACTTCTATACCATATATCAGGATATTAGAGGGAATATAATCCTATCTGATGGAGGCTCTGGTAGTGATCAAAGCAGCATAATAAATGAATATTATATTGTGGAGATAAATGGAAATATAGTAGCTGAAAAGGATGGACAAGTTTATGATATTAATGTAAATAAAAATGGAATAGAACTATCGAAAGATGGAGAAACTCTAACACTTATAATGAAAACCCCCTATAAATTTAATGAAGCAGGGGAAATATACGGTTCAAGGGTTAAAGTGATAGATAAAAACCGAATAGAATTTAAGGTGCCACAGTTAAATTCCAAACTGCCTGATGGATATACCATTACTGTGGAAAATCCAGATACGAAGAAATCTACAGCCAGAGATAAATTCTACTACTATGAGGCCGTATCCTTAAAGCCTGAAATTCATGCTATAAAGCCAAGTATTGGTTCTATAGAGGGAGGATATCAAATCCTCATAGAAGGAATCAACTTTGAAGATGATTCTAAAGTTTATGTAGATGGGGTTCTAGTACCAGCTAACGATGTAAGAAGGGAGACCATATCAGGCAAAGATACTTTAATTATAACCAATATGCCACCATATAGGAGAAATATGGCTCAAGAAGGAACGGATAGAAAGGTAGTTCCTGTAGCGGTAGAAAATGGAAATGGCGGTACAGCCATAGGAAGGTTTACTTATGTAATTCCACCTTCAGCAAGACCTATTATAGATGGAATAGAGTTCCAAAAAGATACTCAAGTAGGCTCTGCAGCTGGAGGAGAGATACTCACTATAACTGGTAGATACTTCAAATATGAAGAACCTTGGAGTTTAACAAAGAAGTATAGGGATTGGAAAGAAGGAACGAGACAAGGAGTTACAGTATATTACGAAGACTTAGATGACAGTGAAAGTTTCACCTCGTACTCCAATTGGATAGACTATATTGAAAATAAAGAACTTGGAAAGACAGAACCCCTTCCTGTTCCTGTAGATACTTACGATAAATATCTGACATCTGAAGTACTTCCAAAGGTAAGGATAGGGGGGCTAGAAGCCAAGATAGTTGAATTTGGTACCAACTATATTAAGGTAATAACTCCTCAGATTACCCCAGGGCGTCATGAACTTTATGTAGTAAATAACGATTTTGGAACATCTAATAGGGTATTTATCAATTTTGAAGGCTCTAGAATCACAATAGACAGAATAGTAGGGGATACAGGAAAGAAACAAGGGAAAGATGCAGTAGAAATAATAGGTTCTGGATTCCAAAACACCCTAATGTCCATATTGGAAGGTGGAAATATTAGAGAGGAATATATGCCTAGAGTCCGCTTTGGTACCATAGGTGGAATTAAGGATTTGAACAACAATATAGCCCAGGTTACCTTGGAAAATGGGGATTTCACCATAGAATATGATGGTTCTCAAATTCAGAGAACTAACATTACCATGACAGCTAAATATAATAAAGAGATATACAAAAAGACCTTTACCATTGAAGGATATAGCGGAAAGCCCATATACCTTCCTACTTGGGAATTAGAAAGTACCGATGGAAAGGCCTATCCTGGGTATGAACTGGTAATGATTAAGACTGAAAATAGGAAGTTAATCGTAGAAAAGGGATATTCCCCAGAAACCAAATTGGTGAATACTGGGCAAATTGAGTTGAAAACTCCATCCTATTACACAGTAGGGGATGTGCAGGTAGAGGTAACCAATCCAGATGGAGGAAGGGCTACTACAAGGTATAAATATACCAACCCTGCAAGTAAACCTAGAATTTTAAACATCACAAGGGATGGAATGGATCCAAGCATAGGGGACGATGGAAAGACTAGAATATTAAGGTTAGACTACAGGGGAGGCCAACATATTACCGTATTGGGAGAGGATTTTAGAGAAGGAGCACGAATCCAGATAGGAGATATATTGGATATAGATAACAAGGATATAACGGAAACCTTAAATGCCAGCCCAAATAAATTAGCCTTCATCATGCCTCCAGTCAATGAAAACGCAATAGGAAAGCTATATAGGGTAACTGTAATTAACGGAGATGGTTCTCAGGTATCCTCCGATAACCCAAACAATATCTGGAATGCACCAATTTATATTCAATTTGTCAAGGGGGAATCGGGTCCAGAGTTAGGCAGTATAGAGCCAGATAGAGGACCAGCTACAGGAGGAACGAAGGCTACCATTAAAGGTAAGGACTTTAGAAAGAGCATGGAAGGCTATGAAGGGGAAGAGTTAAAGGTATTCTTTGGAGACAACCAAGTATCCAGAGAGGATATAAAGATAATTGACCATAGTACAATAGAGGTAATTGCTCCGCCATCGGATACCATAGGACCTGTAAGGGTGAAGGTGGAAAACCCAGACAACAGCCCAACCCAAGAAAACTTAATATTTACTTATATATCAAAACCAAGAATAGACGATATCAACCCTAAAAAACTATTTACAAACGACACAAAAACAGAAGTAACCATAACAGGAAATCAATTCATGCCCGGTGCTAAGGTAATAATAGGTGGGGAAATAATCCCAATTAGAGAATTAAAATCTGGAATGGATGTAAAGGGACAAGGAATAACTGGAGTAGATCCACAAGGGAATAATAGGGAAGTGGCAGTAATAGGTGGAATGGAAGCAGCAAGTGTTAATGTGGTAAATACTAACGAAATCAAGATAAGGTTTAACGAAGCCACCAACCTAGAGAATAGTAGCATCATAATAATCAACCCAGATGGGGGGGTATCCGACCCTTATAACGACTTCAAATACGAAAAACCATTGCCACTAAAACCAATGGTATTAGAAGCCATTCCAGGCTATGAATCAACGGTAATGTTAATCTGGAACGAGTCGGATCCAGATTTGTTGAACAGGGCTACTAAATATGAGATATACGGAAGGAAAGCTAGCGAAAACGCCAGCACTTTCATAGCCAGCACAACTGATGCAGAATATCTAATAAAGGGATTAGAACCCAATACTAGATATGTATTCATGGTAAGAGCCCTAAACGAATATGGAGCAGCCATAGATTTTGCAGAAGTTGAGGTAAGGACTTTAAGTCTACAGGAAGACTACAAACAAAGGGAGAAGGAAGAAAGGCTTAAAGAAGAACAGAAGAAATTAATAGAAAAAGGTAAGGAAGAAATAATAGGAAGCAAGATAATAAGAACATTAGGTACAGAGGATATTAAAAACAATGTGGGTAGCTTAGACTTTAACCACTCCAAATATAAAAACACTAATGAATTAATAATAAACATACCAATAGCCCTAGCAAGAACTGACTCTACATTAAATATAAAATATGGAGAACTGCAGATGACTATTAATCCAAAGGATATGTACACCTTTAGAGTCTCCATGTTGGATGAAGGGGATAAGGATTCTAACCTTCAAATTAACATAAAAAGACAGGGAGAATCCCATATCCCAAGAGGAAAGAGAATAGCATCAAGAGCTTACGATTTCCACTTTAGATTCCAGAGAGGGAAGGATTACATGGATATTGACCAATTGCTAAGAAATGGCAAGCTAACCTTAAACCTAGATGATATAACCTATTCAAATGCAAAGAATGTAACTCTATACAAATTTGACACCTCCACTGGAAATTATGTTAAAATATCCGATAACAGGATAACTTCCTTTAATGGAAGAGGGAAATATATACTGCTATCAGATAGATAAAAACAGAGGGGCTACAATTTCCCCTCTGTAATTCTGAATTTTAGAGATCATTCTAAAGCGTGGCTGAAAAATCTCTAGACCCAAAAGCTAGACTCAAATAATTGTGCATCGTGAATTGAAAAAAGGGGAGAAAATCTATGAAGAAAAAAACTCTACTAATAATATCATTCATGCTTATATTGAATTTTATGATTCCCAACAACTTAATAAAAGCCCAAAGCATTAATTATACCGACATAGATAAACATTGGGCTAAGAGAGAAATACTTGAAGTTTCTGCCTTAGGCTATATGACGGGAAGCGGAGGCAAATTCTATCCAAACCGCAAATTAACTTATGGTGAACTACTTACAGTAGCTATTAGAGCTCTAGGCCTTGAAGGGGAGGCTCAAACATTAGAGCCTACTAACCATTTAAAGGGTATATACCAAATAGCCTACGATTTAGCATTAGTAGAAGGGGATATTGAGAAATTAACTCCCAATCCAAGCACAAGAGTAACCAGAGAAGAGGCAGCCAATGTACTAGGTAGAGCCTTGGGAGTAGAGCCACCTTTAGGCCATAACATAATAGAAGCTAAAAAGTTTAAAGATTATAATAAAATAGCTCAACACAGACTACCCTATGTGGAATTAGTCCTACAAAAGGGCTATATGAAGGGTAAAAATGCCACTACTTTAGATCCAAAAGGCTATATTACCAGAGCTGAATTTGCAAAAATACTATCCAATGCTATCGATGATTTAATCCATTATAGAGGAATTACTAAAAAGATAGGGCAAATATCCAATATTGAATTAGGAAATATAACCATCTACAACACTGATGGTACCAGCAATATAATAGGGTATGAGGGGAAAAATCAATTTCCAGTCCAAAAGGACAAAAAAATATATCCACCTAGCATATTGAAAACGAGAGATTTTATTACCTATTATATAGATTCAAATGGAAGATGTATATATGCTGAACTAAACACCAAGAAAGAAACTGTAATTGAAGGAACCATCCGAGAGATCAACTTAACGGATAGGGAGATTGTAGTATGGGATTACAACGATAAACGCCATAGATTAAAACTAGACCCTTACATAAACATGGACCAACTATATTTTGAGCAGGAGGTTGCCATTACCCTTAAAGGCGATCTTGTAACTAAGATTACTACCTTTGATTATGTAGATCCGGAAAGGGATGGCTATATAATCCCTGGAACTAGATTTAGGGTAGGAACTGTACTCTTCATATCCAACGATGAAGTTGAAATATCAACTAACAGTGGCAGAGAAAAATTTAAAATAGATCCTATTTATACCACCATATACAAAAAGAATCAAAGAGTTGAGCTGTTCCAAGTTAAGGAAGGAGATAGGGTTTTATTAACCTTTGACGATATATATTCACCTCAAGTATCGGAAATAAAGGTGGAGGACGAAGAAAAGCATATTGCGGGAGTAATGAAGGGGAAAATCCAATTAGTAGATGAAAGGAATAAGGAAATCCTCATATCCCAACCTGAAAGGTTATATCAAGGCAAGTGGATACCATTATCCAAATCCAACGAGAGGATTAAACTAGGTACTGGCAGCATATACGAAGGAGGACGGAAGATAAGCCTCCAAGACCTTAATAAGAGGAAGGGAACAGAAGCCTATATTGCCTATGAAAACTCTTATGGAAATACGAGTATCTCTAAAATGCTACTTAAATCTGGTTCAGCAATGGAATACAAGGATAAGGTCCAAAACATAGACTATGGCGTTGGCCAACTGGTAGTAGATACCAATTCCTTCAATATTCATGAGGGTACCATAGTAATAAAAGATAATAGGTTAGTAGATCCACTAAACTTAAACTTGAATCAAAATGTATATCTAGTTTCCGATTTAAGATACGGTAGTCGTGGAGCAAGTGTTATTTCCATAGAAGATACGGGTATAATAGATGACAGGATAGATGGTACAAGACTATTGGTCTACAAAGGGAAGATAGAGGATATATCTGATTATAGATTAACCATAGGCAGATATAATTATAAAACGGATAAGGAGATTTTAACTTCCTCTGGATTTAGGTCCAACTCAGGTTCTGAAGAATTTACATTAACATTAAATACATTAGTTTATGATAGTCAATTAGAGCAATTAATCCCAACAAAGGCCTTCTTAGATTCCAGATATATAGACTTAATTGATATAAAGGATAAGAGTTTAAGAAATAGGATAGAAAAAGGATATTACAAAAACAAACCAGCTTATATGATAGTTAAAGAAACCCCTTATGGAAAGGAAGCATTAGCCATCAATTTAATACCTCAGGATCAAAACAGCTACAATCAAACCATAACATTAGACCACAGCACATTAGGGGAAATAGGAGATATTAATATTGATGAAAAAACTTTAACCTTAACAAAAGTAAGAACCTATAACAATCTAACCAGCCGCTGGGACTACAACCAAGACCAAACCCTAAACTTGAAAAAAGCAGTAATCCTAGTAAACGATCAACCATTATCCTTAGAAGAACTTTACAAGCTAAGAAAAGGTGCCCAAGCCTATATAATAAAACACAACGATTCTGCTAAAGACATACCATATATACTATTGATAGAAGACTAAAAGACATTAAGGTCCTGTCACTAAGACAGGACCCCTAAGTTAAACCATAATGAAAAGCCCCAAGGGCTAAAGCGCAGAATAATCGTGAATTATGAACTGGTTATCCTGAATTGATAAAACTGGAGGTTAACAAAATGAAAATAAAAACAACAGTATTAACCTTAATTCTAATATTAGTATTAGCATCATCTTCTTTTGCCGTAGAAATTCCAGGCTATGAAGGCGGAATAAATAATGAAAACAATTATAAGGAAGTAATATTTATTACAGGAGAGCCTATAGAGTTGGAAGGCACTTTGAATATAAGCATAAAAGAAAGGAGTAAAAAAGGGGTTCAAACAAAAACATACACCTATAAATACGACCTTTACAATTTAAAATTAGGAGCATCATTAAAGCGAAACATTACATTAACGGAAACCTTTGAAACCAATGGGAAGCAAACCACATCCCAAAAAACGCTGGATAAGTATTCAGAAACCTTTAAAATAAATGGAAAAACTTATAAGGTAGATACAGAGGATTACCAATGGAATCAAGGCCAAATCCTTCATGAAACGGGCCTTTTAGAATACTATGCAGGCGATTGGGCAGCTAGAAAGACCTATAAAGTTGGTAATAGAAGAACTCCTACAGAAGAGGTTACAGTCCAAACCATAGGAAACCTAGTAGGCTATGATAGCCCTTGGTCTGCTACTCAAACGCAAACCCTACATTATATAATAGAGTATAACAACAAAATGAATGCAAATGACTTTTGGGAAGGTACTGCTACGGTAGAAGCTTCTTATAATAAGACTAAGGATTACAATTTTGTAGAAAATATACCTAATCAGATATCCTTCCATGGGGGGTTCATATTAACGGAAAAACATGAGAATGTCCTTAAATACTCTTATGACCTACCAAGACTTAAAGGCTCAGGAAGGAATTTGGGACAAGCTTCCACAAGCATTGACACTAACCCAATAATTAGAAGGCTAAACATACCAGCTTTAAGAGATGTGAGGGGCCTAGCATCTGAAAAGGACATATTGTTAATAGCTAGTATGAATGGCTTTTCAATAACTGCCACCAATTTAGGCCCTCAAACAGCAGTAAGTAGGGGGGATTTTGCTAGAGCCTTAGCCAATACTATGGATATAGAGTTGCCGGTAGAAGAAACCAGCAGCAGGAGGAGTAGGAAAAAAGCCGAAGAAGAAAAACTAAGGTATATAGACGTGCCTAAAACCCATAGAAACTATCCTTATATAGAAGGGGTATCCAATAGAGGCATTATGATAGGCGTAGGAAAGGACAGGTTTGAACCCGATAGGGAATTAACCAAAGCAGAAGCTACCACCATTTTAATTAGACTTTTAGGCTTCCAAAACCTAGCCCCTATTGGCAATTACTCAACTGGATTTATAGATGATTCCAGCATCCCATCCTGGGCTAAGGATCACGTATATATGGCAAAAGAGTTGAATATAATTCCAAGGGATGAATATTTCTATCCGAATAAGCCTATTACGAAGGAAGAAACGGCCACCTTATTGGTGAACTTTATAAACTATCTACAAAATCAATTAAAATATGATTATAGAGAGAATATATTAAACTAATAACTGGGAGTGATTTTAATGAATATTAAAGGGTATAGGGGAAGAAAAATTTTATCATTAATATTAGTAGCTTTCATACTTCAATTGTCTTTCCCAGTTACTGTAGGAGCAGCAAATAATGCTAACTTAGATCTAAATTATCTATTATATGTAAAAAACCTTCTAGAAACTCATTACTTTTATGAAACTACAGAATCAGAATTGATAGAAGGTGCTATTAGAGGAATATTCCAAGCATTAGATGAAAACAGCCAATACTATACTAGAGAAGAATTCCAACGCTTAACGGAAGAGCTTTCAGGTGAATTTATAGGTATTGGAGTATATATTAAAGAAGATAAAGGGTCTATAATAATATCCGAGCCTATAAAAGGAAGTCCTGCTGAGAGAGTAGGACTTCAGGCTGGAGATGAGATAATATCTGTAAATGGAGAGAATGTAAAAGGAAAATCACTAGAAGAGGTAACCCAACTGATTAAAGGCGAAGCTGGAACTACTGTAAAATTGGGTATTAGCAGAAACAATAACAGGATATATAAGAATATTAAAAGGGCAGAAATCATCATAAATCCTGTAGAATTTAAAATATTGAATGATAGAATTGGCTATATAAAGATAACTCAATTTAATCCGCATACTTATGAAAATGTAGTTTCAGCATTAAGGGAATTTGATAAGAAAAGTATTACTAACATTATAATAGACCTAAGAAACAACCCAGGTGGATTATTAAGTGAGGTTGTAAACATACTAAATCTATTCATTCCAGAAGGTCCTATAGTGCATGTAAAATATAAGGATAATGTAGAACAAACCTATTATTCAAATTTAAAGAAGCCCAAATATAAACTAGCTGTACTGGTAAATGAAAATTCAGCCTCTGCTTCAGAAATATTCGCAGGGGCAGTAAAGGACACAAAAGTTGGGACAATTATAGGGGTTAAGACCTATGGCAAGGGAACAGTCCAAAATATAATTCCACTACCCTATGGAGACGGTATAAAACTAACCATAGCTGAATACCAAACCCCTAATAAATCAACTATAAACAAAGAAGGCATACAACCAGATATAATAATAAAAAGCCAAGACCAACAACTAAAAAAAGCAATTGAAGTACTGGCACAGTAATGTAATCATAAAATGGCTTCCACCCCGAGCGGCGGAAGCCATTGTTATTCCCAACCATAGTTAAAGTCCTCCTCTTTCAATTCTTAGGCACAGCCAAAGAGTCTCATACATAAACCACTTGATAATTGACCATTGGTTGAAAATTGTGCATCGAATGAAATTTGTAACACAATTGTAATAGTATTCTAGCCTTTTTTAGTGTATAATGATAACAGGTCAAGGGGTTATCCCTTAGCCAATATTACAATTAGATTACATTAGCATTCAACCTGTTGACCTAAAAGCGGGTTGATGCTATAATACTTTATAGATTGCAAATTCATACATATTTGCAACTGTAAAGACAAAATTTTAAATAATTTAAAGGAGGTCTTTGAAAAATGAAGAGAAAACTGTCACTACTACTTGCAGTAGTAATGATCCTAAGCAGCTTCTCATTTGTATTTGCAGATGAAGAAGTAAACGTACCAGCTTTCTTAGAAAAGAATGGTATCTTAAAAGGTGACAAGTCAGGTAACTTAATGCTTGACAAGGCACTTGAAAGACGTGACGCAGTAGTATTATTAAGCAGGCTTCTTAAAGCAGAAGAAGAAGCTAAGAACTATGAACCAGCTGAAGATGAAATATACCCAGACAATAACGACCCATATTATGCAGGGTTCTTAGGATGGGCAACAGCCAATGGATACTTTGAAGGATATCCAAATGGAAACTTCAAACCAAGAGAATCCATATTAGTACAAGAATTCGCACTAGTTCTTTTAAGAGCACTAGAGTATGGCGATACTGAATGGAAGTCTGTAATGGATAAAGCTAAAGAATTAGGAATACTAGAAGGCGTTAAAGAAGCTGATGCTAACGCAGCAATCGTAAGAGAAGATGTAGCAACAATGATATTTAACGCTCTTGGCGTTAAAATGAAAAAAGAAGGTAAAACATTAGCAGAATTCTTAGGAATTGAAATGCCAGCACCAAAAGAATTAAAAGCTACAGTTAACGATACTGAAAACTTAAAAGAAATAAAAGTTGAATTATCAAATGCTAAATTAGCAAACGAAGAAAAACTATTAAATACTAGCAATTACAGACTAGAAGGCAATGTAATTGAAAGAGCAGAATTAAAAGGTAATGATCTTTTACTAGAAGTAAGAGATACTTTAAGAAGTGGTAAAGAATATCAATTAGAAATTAAAAATGTAGACAAAGCTATAAATGGAAAATATAAATTTGTAGCTAGAGACAACACTATACCATCAGTAGAAAAAGTAGAAGTTCTTGGAGAATATGGTATAAAAGTTATAACTAGCGAACCAATAGAAGATGTAAGAGGTAAAAACTTCTTAGTAGATGGAAAATACATCGTTATGAACGTTGAAAGATATGGAAGAAACTTAATTTTAACTCCATACAGCGGAAGTTTCCCAAGCGGTGCTAAGACTTTAACTATTGAAGGATTAGTAGACTTTGCAGGGTATAAATCTGCAAAAGAAGATTTCGATATTGAAATAGTAAAAGATAATGAAGCTCCAAAAGTAGTAGACGCTATATTAAAAGGAAATAAAGTAGAAGTAGTATTTGATAAAGACATCTACAAACCTTCAGTAGCAGAATATTACAGCAAATCTGATACAGGAAATATCTCTTATGAACTAGGAAGACATACTATATACGCAGATAGTGCTACAAAAGTAGATACAAATAAAGTTGTTTATGAATTCAAAGATAATGAAGCACCTTCAAGAAGAGATGAAGTAACTATAGTAGACATTGAAAACCACTCAAGAGTTAAAATGGAAAAAACAACTATAGCACTTAGAGAAGTATTAGATGACATTGAACCAGAAATAATAAAGAAAGAAATAGTAAGTAAAACTTTTGATTCCAAGACTGGAACAGCTACAATAAGACTACACTTCAATAAAGAAGTAAAAGGTAGCTTTGTAAATGATAAGAGTGAAAAAACACAAGAAGAAGAAGGTTTTATAGTAAAAGATCACTTTGCTCTATATGAAGATGAAGTATCTAAGAGAACTAAGTTAGATGGTGAGAACGATCCTAAGATAACTTCAGCTAAATATTACTATAACGTAAAAGAAAAGAGATATGAAAAAGATGTAATAGATGTAGTAATAGAAGGCTTGAAGATATGGGATAATAAGGATAACGACATCGAATACATCTTAGAAATTGAAGGCTTCACAGATATGTCATCTTCAAGAAACAAAATGTACAGAGATTACTATTCATTTGAATTTACTAAATCAAGTGATTTCATAGTTAAAAGTGTTAAGGTATATGAAGGAACAAGAACAAGAGATACAGAAATAGAAATTGAATTTAATAAGAAACTAGACAGAAGCATGGCAGAAGATGGAACAAACTATATCTTCTATACTCAAGGAGATAAAAATGACATTAAGACTAGAGTTCTAAGAAAAGATGTAGATGATTTAAACGGTGAAGCTATATTAAAGAGTAATGGTTATGTAGTACTTCTAGAAATTCCTCTAGATTGGGACGATTTAACTGTAGTTAATAAGTATTTTGGATTAAAGATTGAAAACACATTAAAAACTACAAGCGGACAAAGATTAGATGCATCATACTATTATGAATTTGAATCAAAAGAACTTCTAAAAGAAGGTCAAACAGTAGCAGAGAAAGAAAGTGAAAAACAAGCAAAGGATGCAGCTGAAAATGTAGTAGAATTAATTAACAAGCTACCAAAAGTAGAAGAAATAACATTAGCTAATAAAGATGCAGTAAAAGAAGCAGAAACAGCATATAATAACTTAAGCGATGAAGCTAAGAAATTTGTAAGTGATGAAGCAAAAGACAAATTAGATAAGGCAGTAGAAAAAATAAAAGAATTAGAAGGAAAAGATGAAGCAGAAAAAGTAAAAGCAATAAATGAAGCACAAACTCTAGAAGAACTATGGGATGCTTTAAGAGCAGCTGGATTGGAAAATCTAAGATTCGGTTTAATAGCTGAATATGATGCAGCATTAGCTGGCACAGAAGAAACACTTGCAGAAATTCAAGAAGTAATTGATAGAGTTAATTCAGAAGCAGATTTAGAAGCAGCGAAGGAAGCAGCAAAAGATGAGTTAGATGAATATAAAGATGCTGCAGATTATACAGTAAATGCTGCAGATTTAGCAACAGCAATAGCAACTGGTAAAGCAGCTATAGATGCAGCTACAACAACTGAAGAAGTAGACACAGCACTTGCAGATGCAAAGGCAGCAATTGATGAAATAGAATCAGATACAGAGATGGTGGCAAGAGTAAAAAAACAAGTAGAAGAATTAAATCTTACTTGGAATACTGATGCAGATACAACGCTAAACAATGTTAATGCAGCAATTGCGGGTATGGATGGTGTATCAGCTGCAAAATCTGATGATGATTCTAAAGTAATTATAACAATACAATTCGGTTCAGCATCTGATACAATTGAAATTACTGCATAATTAGAGGCTAGGACATAATGTAATTGGATGATAAACTAAAAGTTAAACACCTCACAGGTAGCAATACTTGTGAGGTGTTTTTTAGCTTTTTGTCAATAGTTGGGCTGGGGTTGTTTTCATAATGTAATACTTCCCAGTTTCTACATTACCCTTAAATTCATTAATATAAAGAACTTTAGGCGGTATAGGAATATGAGAAACGTTACTTTAACCCATTCTAAATTTAACAATTGTGTGACAAAGTTAGATTGTACTTGTGAATAAATTTCCTTCCTATGTTATTTTAGCCAATTAACATTTTAGCAGGTTTATTTCGCAAATGTATTTTGTTATGGAAAAAATGCTAGATTATATTTTTCCACACTTTGTCAAGATAGTTAAACCGTGAGTGCTGGATATATTTTTCTAAGAATAAAATCTACGACCATTTTGAGTAATAAGACATATAATTAATTAACAATAACGCTAATATTGTAGCAGTACAAAACCCATTAGGGCATAATGACCTAAAGACAGCCAGTATATATTTACGTCAATCTACAAATGAATTATATAATGCTGTAAATTTGCTATGGGGAGAATGAGTTAAGTATTATGGTATATAGTAAAATATCAAATAACATAGCGAAAAATAGCATAAGACCATTTATAGAAGGAAAAAAAGAACTGGCTATTTGCTGGAAGTCTAAAAGGAGCTATAGCCAGTGCCATAGTTGATATTAAGTTAGCGCTCCAAAATGGTCGTTTTTACTTATACAAGTCTAACATGTGATTATTAATCACTATTTTTTGACTGTAATCCTAATAAATTATTTCATTGAGTTTTTCCATTTCCATTTCGAGTTCTTTGATGCGTATTACGAATTTTTCCAGTTCTTCGTCTTTTAGATTCTTATATATTACCTTATCATATGTTGCATATCCTAAATCAGTCATTGCTTTTTTGTACTCATTTAATAATTTATTGTATTTTAGTTTTAAATGTAATAGTTCCCTTGGAGCTAATAACGAATTGCTTTTTTTATTTTCTTCATAATACATACTATCACTCCTTTAGCTTATTTTACCATAAAAAGACCGAATATGACATATTTTGCAATAAAATAGGAATAAATCCCTATCCATATTAATTCCTCAATCAATATCTGAGAGCCTAATGGGTAAGGTTAAAAAATTAGTAACAGGAGGGTTTAGAGGTCTTAAAATAAGAAAAAACAGGGAGGAATATTTATAAAATATACATGAGAAAGATGGTACTAAAGAAGTAGTAAAAATAATTGAAAGCACTTCCCTTATGATGATACAATAGTATATAATAAAAGAGTATGGGAGGGATTTTATGTTCAAAGGTATTAGATTTAAAAAAGTACTAATTATTTCAATAGTATTGGTTTTAGCATTGGGTACCATTGCTACAGCAGCCAATCAAGTATATCAAAAGAAGCTTACGGCTACTTACGGAAGAATTAAATTTAAAGTAGGTGGTAAGGATGTGACGAAGGAAATAGAAAAGAAGTATAATACACCTGCTTTTATTGTAGATGGGCGTTCTTATGTACCAGTAAGGGCTATTGCTGAACTATTAGACATGGAGATAAAATGGGACGAAGAAACCTATACGGCAGAGATTATAGACGTTAAATCGAAAGCCTATGAGGAGGAGTTGAAGAAGAGGGATAATGAAATTGCTGAACTAAAAAAGGAAATTGAAAAGTTAAAAGAAAAAGCTGAAGAGGAGAAAGCTAAAAAAGAGAAAGACATTAAGGATATTGAAAAAGAGTTAAATAGCAAATTTGGTACTTATGAAGGGGTAGACTTTGACATAGTTTTAAAGGAAAGCAGTAATAGGATTGATGTAAACATTACAATGGATTTAAGAGATGTTAGACAGGAAAACTATTGGAATAGAATAAAGCATAGCGACAGAAAAGCTCTGATAGAAGATATTGTAGATATAATATTATCAGAAATTAGCAATGTAGATATTTATGGTTCAATATATGATGAATACTATAGAAAGGATGTATTAACATTTAATAAAAAGAAGAATAGCAGTTTAAGTATTTCCTATGGAAGTAGCAGCAGTAGTAGTAGAGGGTATTATGATAGGGATATAGAAGATATAGTATATAATGAGTTTGATAAAGAAAAAATTAAAGTCTATATAGATGACATTGATACTAGAAACTATGAAGTTTATTTATCCATAGACCTAGATATTTCTCGCAGTGAATATGTGGATATAAAAAATTATGAACTGCTTGATACTTTAGATAGAATAGCAGATAAAATATTCTACTATTATGACTATGATCATGATGATGATAGAGTGATAATTGATATTTACGTAGATGGCAAGTATGAAACTGAATATAGGATATATGGAGATGAAAAGTACGGAAAGTATTATAAATAATAAAATGATTATAATTAGTAAAATGGGACGGTTTAGCCGTCCCATTTGATAATGCTCTATTATTATGCTTATATTTACATATTAAATTATTTCTTAATAAAAAATGCAATATTATTTTCCTATGGAGGATATTATAGTAAATTTTTACCCAGTTATGCTATAATTTATATTAAGAGTAAAATAACTGGATAAAGGAGAATGTTATGATATTTGGGTGTTTGATTTCAATTATTGCCATTGTTTTCTCCATAGTTCTAACCCTTTTAATTTTAGTTTTTACAGGAGTCACCGTTACTTTTGGCATTTTTTTTGGATTATTAGTCAAAATATTAATTCCCATCATATTAATTGGACTTGGCATTAATTTTATTATTAAGAATAGGGGATAAATGGCTTAGTCGTCATTTAAGGAAAAAACCTTATAATGGCGGCTTTTTATTTTATTAAATTATTCGGAAAGCAGATCATGATGTAGTAATAGTAGTTGTATTTGTCAAGGGAATCTTATGCTAGAATTAGTACGGAGCTTTTATTTGTAAAATTGCCACATTTATAAGGGACATTTTATGTAGGTTTATTGCAAATTATAGATGGTATACTTAAAAATAAAGGGAAGTGTTAATTTCCTTTTACGAAAGGAAGTGAGTATTATTTTCCTATATGATAGAGCAGCTCAAATATTATTGTATTTACTAAATAGTAATGTGCCGAGAACCATTTCTCAAATTCAAAAGTTGCTGATGGTAAGTAATAGGACTGTAAGGTATGATCTAGACAATATAGATAACTTCCTAGTAGCCAATGGCATGAATAAACTTCAAAGAAAACCTAGAGTAGGCGTATCCTTCATGGGAGAGGCTGAAGATAGAAAAAAGTTAAAAGAAGTCTTAGTTGGGGCTGAAAAGTACGATTTCGTATTTTCGCCAGATGAGAGAATTATAATGATTATCTTAGCCTTTATAGACGCAGATGATTATATCACAACAGAGGAATTATCACAAAAGCTAGGGGTAAGCCAAAGTACAATAAATAATGACTTGAAAAAGGCTAGAAGGGCTTTAGAAGAGTATGGCCTTAATATAGTATTCCGCCAAAGACACGGCTTAAAACTGGTGGGAGAGGAAAGGCATATAAGAAAGCTGTTAGTAGAACTTTGGACAGAATATGTCTATGACTATTCAGATGTTAAATCCAAAAGCCATAAGCATGGTAAAAGTAATTCATTTGGAATAAGAAAATATATGGATAGGTTGATAGATGACATCGACATACCCTTTATAGAAAATATAGTAAATATCATGGAAAAAAAGATTGGGGTCGATTACTCCGATGTAGCCTATGCAAATATTGTAGCCCATATATGTGTATCTTTAATGAGGATTAACAAGGGTAGATATATTGACTTAAACCTAGAAGATAAAAACATGGTTCAGACTAGAGAATATACTGTAGCCAAGGATTTAATAGAAATAGTTGAGGGATATTATAATATTAAGATCATAGAAGATGAAATCATCTATATAACCGCTTGTCTATTAGGAGGTAATCTCTCTTCTATCTATGAAAATTCCAAGGGCGAATGGATTCATATTCAGTTATTGGTAAAGGAAGTTATAGAGTTGGTAAATTCCAAAATCATTTCAGATATTGGACAGGACTGGAAACTATACAATAGTTTATTGGAGCATATAAAACCGATGATAAACCGCTTAAAATATGGGATAAAACTGGAGAATCCAATTCTAAAGAGTATAAAGGAGGACTATGAGGAACTTTTCCAAATAGTTAAAGAAAGCGTTTATCCCATAGAGGAGTTCATAGGAAAGAAAATAAATGATGATGAAATAGGATATCTAACTATCCATTTTGGGGCTGCTATAGAAAGGGAAAGATTTAGTGGAATTGTTTTACCTAGGGTAGTAATCGTGTGTAATACTGGCATTGGTACATCGGAACTTTTATCGGTACAGATCCAATCCATGTTTGAAGTGAGTATTGTAGCAGTAGTTTCTAAGAGAAAATTAGAGGAAATCTTGGATAGGGAGGATATAGATGTAATCATATCTACAGTTCCTATTGAGAATGTAAAAGGCATTAAGGTTATATACGTTAGTCCAATATTAAGTGAAGACAATATTAAGGAATTAAATGGGATCTTCCTTAAATCTAGTGGGAAGAGAGTAGAAATTGATGGGCTTATAAGCGTTATTGAAAGGAGCTGCACTATTAATGACCGCCATCAATTGGAAAAGGATTTATATAATATATTCAATTTAAAAATGCTCAAAAATGAAGATGGAGATGATAAGCCAGTGCTAAAGGATATAATTTCAAAGGAAACAATAAAACTTAATGTGGAAGCAAAAAATTGGGAAGAAGCAGTAAGAATTGGTGGAGAACTCTTAGTAAAGGTAGGGGCAGCAGAAGAAAGGTATGTAGATTCCATGATTGAAGCTGTAAAGGAGATTGGTCCATATATAGTAATTTTAGAGGGGGTAGCAATGCCCCATGCAAGACCAGAAGAAGGTGCATTGGAAATTGGAATGAGTATTATCACGTTAAAAGAACCAATAGAATTTGGCAATAAGGAAAATGACCCAGTGAAATTGGTAATATCCTTCTGTGCAGTAGATTCGGAAAGCCATTTAAAGGCCTTGTCTCAGTTGATGGTCTTATTGGAGGATGAAGAAGCTATCGATAGGATAGTAAATTCAATTGATGTAGATGAAATCCTTGAAATAATAGACAAGTTTAGTAAATAAAATAGAAAGGAGGGAGATGTTTTGAAGGTATTTACTGTATGCGGTAATGGAATTGGTAGCAGCATAATGCTTAAGATGAAATTGGATGAAATATGTGAAGAACATGGGATCAAAGCTGATATAGAATCTACAGATTTTAATTCAGCTCAAGGCAAGGAATGTGACCTTATTGTTACTGTGGAAGAGCTTGCAAATCAGTTTGAAAACAAAAGGGTTGCAGTAGTAAGAAGCTATATCAATAAGAAGAAGATAAAGGAAGATGTGTTGGATATTTTATTGGAACTGTCTCAAAAAAATGATTAAATGGGGGAGGTATTAGAATGGGTATTTTAAGAGTTATTTCTCAAGATATCTTAACACAACCGGCCTTATTATTAGGACTAATTTCCTTGATAGGTCTTATTGCTTTGAGGAGGCCCTTTACTAGAGTAATGACTGGAACATTAAAGCCAATACTTGGATACCTTATGTTAGGCGCTGGAGCAGACTTTATCGTAGCAAATTTAGATCCATTGGGACAGATGATAGAACATGGATTTAACATTACAGGGGTTGTTCCAAATAACGAGGCAATCGTTGCCATTGCCCAAAATGTTTTGGGAAGAGAAACTATGCTTATATTATTATTTGGTCTTGTTTTTAACCTTATTATTGCCAGATTTACAAAGTATAAGTATATATTCTTAACAGGACATCATTCCTTCTTTATGGCATGTCTTCTTTCTGCAGTATTGAGTACTGCTGGACTATCAGGGACTCCATTAGTTGGAGTCGGTGGATTTATACTGGGGGCTTGGTCAGCCATTTCACCTGCCATTGGGCAAAAATATACCCTACAGGTTACCGAAGGGGATAATATAGCCATGGGCCATTTTGGTAGTCTAGGCTATTACCTATCGGCTTGGGTTGGTAAAATAGTAGGAAATGTGGAAGACAGTACTGAGGATATTAAAATTCCTGAAAAATATGGTTTCCTAAGGGACACCACCATTTCAACGGCTATTGCAATGTGTATATTCTACTTAATTGCAGCCATTGCTGCAGGAGCTGAGTTTGTATCTGGTATATCAGGTGGAACCAATTTCATAGTATTTGCTATAATGAGTGCTTTAAAATTTGCAGTAGGGGTTACCATCGTTTATAACGGGGTCAGGATGATATTAGGAGATTTAATCCCTGCCTTTGAAGGTATTTCCAAAAAGATTATACCAAATGCAGTTCCAGCGGTAGATTGTGCTGTTTTCTTTACCTATGCACCAACTGCAGTGGTAATAGGATTCATATCTAGCTTTATTGGTGGTATAATAGGGATGTTTATACTAGGAGCTTTAGGAGGGGTATTGATAATACCAGGTTTAGTTCCACATTTCTTCTGTGGTGCAACAGCAGGAATATACGGAAACGCTACTGGTGGGAAAAGGGGAGCTGTAATTGGGTCGTTTGTTAATGGTCTAGGAATAACCTTCTTACCTGCATTATTGCTTCCGGTTCTTGGAGAACTTGGCTTCCAAAATACCACCTTTGGAGATTTTGATTTTGGAGTAATAGGGATATTATTTGGAAAAGTAGCAAATATAATGGAAGGTATGGGAACATATATACTTGCTGGGCTATTCCTAATAGCTCTTATAGTACCGAATTTCATAAAAACTAAATCTCCTACTTTGAATAATGATGTAGAGGCTTATGAATGATTGTAAATGCTCCTTTATAGGAGCATTTGTTTTTAATAAATTTAGAAGGAGGAAAAAAGATGTTTGATGTACTATGTATAGGCCATGCAGCTTATGATGTAACATTGCCTCTTGAAGGCTATCCTATTGAGAATCAAAAGTATTCAGTTAATACAAAAATCGAATGCGGTGGAGGGCCTGCAGCAAATGCAGCCTATCTGTTATCAAAATGGGGAATACCTACAGCTTATATAGGGGTTTTAGGCCATGATATCTATGGCAAAAAGATAATTGAGGAATTTAAAGAAGTAGGAACGGATATATCCTTAGTGAAGATAGATAAAAATTATTCTACTCCTTATTCCACTATATTGGTCAATGTGGAAAATGGTAGTAGGACTATTATAAACTGTTCTGAGAAGCATGAAGGTTTTAAGGTACCTTTCTCCAAATTAAAGGGATTAAATCCAAAAGTAATTCTCTTTGATGGGCATGAATTGGAAACATCAATAGAGGCTGTTAAAACCTTCCCACATGCAATTACTATACTAGATGCTGGTTCAGTTAGAGAGGGAACTATTGCTTTAGCGAAAAAGGTGGATTATCTTATAACTTCAGAAAGATTTGCCCTATCCTACTGTAATATGGATGTCATAGATAATGAAAAGGATTACGAAAAGGCTATTTATCAATTAAAAGAGCTAACTAAAGGGAAGGTGGTAGTCACATTAGGGGAAAGAGGGCTTATCTATGAGGAGGATGGAGAGGTAAAAAGATTGCCTGCTTATAAAGTAAAGGCAGTGGATACTACGGGGGCTGGAGATATATTCCATGGGGCTTTTGCCTATGGGCTTGTTAAAGGATTTTCATTTTCGTCCAATTTAAAATTTTCATCCTTAGTTTCAGCCATTTCCGTTAAAACTTTAGGTGGAAGAAAGTCCATACCTAGTATTGAAAGGGTTTTGGAAGAATATAAAAGAATGGGAGAAGATTTTATGTTAACTTAGTGCCAAAAATGAAGAATATTGACAAAAAAACAGATGAATTATATACTAAAGGTAAAATATAAAATATTCGCACTAGTTAAACTTTTCACAAAATGCTTCTTCATACATACCAGTACATCCGATCTATCCAGCAACAATGCTTATGCATTGTAAAATGAAAAAGGGGGGTTTTAAAATGTTCAAAAAATTTGGGATTTTGGTGCTAGTGGTTGTGTTAACTGCTTTTCTATTAGCAGGATGCGGAGGTACTCAGGAAACGGCAAGCGATACAGGACCAATTAAGATAGGTGTATTTGAGCCTATGACTGGAGCCAGTGCGGCTGGTGGCCAAATGACAGTGGAAGGAATAGAACTTGCTAACGAATTAAAGTCAGAGATTCTTGGCAGACCAGTAGAATTGGTAATTGTTGACAACAAGTCGGACAAGGTAGAAGCTGCAAATGCAGTATCAAGTTTGATAGATAAGGATAATGTAGTTGCAATAATAGGCAGCTATGGAAGTTCTTTATCTATGGCGGCTGGAGATATAGTAAAGGAAAAGAAAATTCCAGCAGTAGGATGTTCACCAACTAATCCATTAGTTACCCTGAATAACGATTTTTATTTCAGAGTATGTTTCATCGACCCATTTCAGGGAACTGTAATGGCAAACTATGCAGTGAAGGAATTAGGGGCAAAGACTGCTGCTATTATTCAGGACGTAACCCAGGACTATTCAGTAGGGCTAAGCAAGTACTTTGAAGATTCTTTTAAGGAATTGACTGGAGATGAAAATTCCATTGTTGCTAAAGCTGCCTATAATACTGGAGACCAAGACTTTACTGCACAGCTTACCAATGTATCTAGTGCAAATCCTGATGTAATATTTGCACCAGGAAACTATGGTGAAAGTGCCCTATTAATCAAACAAGCCAGAGACCAAGGAATTACTATACCAATTCTTGGTGGAGATACTTGGGAATCACCAGAATTCCTATCCATTGGTGGGGATGCGGTGGAAGGTGCTGTATTTAGTACCCACTTTACGGCTGAAGCTCCTGTAACAGCAGTTTCGGAGGAGTTCTTAGCAAAGTATGAAGAAAAATTTAATAAGCCTGCCAATGCTTTTGCAGCTTTAGGATATGATGCCTATATGGTTATATTAGATGCCATTGAAAGGGCAGGGTCTGCTGATTCACAAGCAATAAGGGATGCATTAAGTGAAACAAAAGATTTCACAGGTGCAACTGGCCATATAACTCTTGACCAAAATGGGGATGCTGTTAAGAGTGCTATCATAAAGAAAGTGGAAAATGGAGAATTTGTATATTTAACCACAATAGAACCTGAATAAGAATCTAGGAAAGCTAAAGATTATAAGGGGGACTAAATATGAGTATGAGCTTCATGGAATTTATGCAGCACTTGGCCAATGGAGTTTCGCTAGGCAGTTTATATGCACTAATTGCCATAGGATATACTATGGTATATGGGATATTAAGGCTTATTAACTTTGCCCATGGAGATATATTTATGCTTGGAGCTTATCTAACCTACTATGCCATAGTATATACACCCATGCCATGGTATATTGCGTTTATATTAGCTGCGGTTATAACAGGTATGATTGGTTTCCTCCTTGAAAAAATAGCATATAAACCATTGAGGGATGCACAGAGAATTACTGTTTTAATATCTGCTATAGGAGCTTCATTCTTCCTTCAGAACTTTGCAACAGTAGTTTTTGGCGGAAGGCCAAAGGCCTTCCCTATCCCTTCAATACTGAACAAAATAATCAATATAGGAGGAGTATCAATAAACTTAGTAACTTTTATAATTCCCGCCATAACCATAGGTTTATTAATTGGATTAACCTATATTATAAATAAGACAAAAACCGGTATGGCCATGAGAGCCCTTTCTAAGGATTATGATGCTGCCAGATTAATGGGAATAGATGTTAACAAGATAATATCCACTACTTTTTTTATTGGTTCTTTTTTAGCTGCAGTAGGGGGTATTATGTGGGGTATCAAGTATCCTCAGCTAATGCCATTAATGGGTTCTATGCCGGGAATTAAGTGTTTTATAGCGGCTGTAATAGGTGGAATCGGGAATATTGCAGGAGCAGTTCTAGGTGGCTTCATACTTGGGCTAGGAGAAATAATGTTGGTTGCATTTCTTCCCGGACTAACTGGATATAGGGATGCTTTTGCTTTTATTCTTCTGATTATAATACTCCTTGCTAAACCAACAGGCTTGCTGGGAGAAAAAACTACGGAGAAGGTGTAAGCTATGGCTGAAAAAAGATTGATAGTTGAAGATAGAAAGGTATTGGATAAGAAGACTTTGATCTTAATTGGGGTTTTATTTATATTGTGCCTTATAGTAAACTTTTTTGCAAATGACCATATTAGGACCATTGCTAATCTCTGTGGCGTCTATGTAACATTAGGACTTAGTATGCAGCTTATAAATGGATTTACAGGTCTTTTCTCATTGGGACATGCTGGCTTTATGGCTGTTGGTGCATATACAGTTGCCATTTTAACCATAACTCCAGAGAATAAGGCTATGAATTTCTTTTTAGAGCCAATAGTACCCTTTTTAGCAGATGTTCAGTGGAGTTTTTTACCTGCTCTGTTAATGGGAGGCATAATTGCAGCTTTATTTGGTTTTCTAATTGGAGCACCAGTTTTAAGGCTTACCGATGACTATTTGGCTATTGCTACTCTGGGATTTGCTGAAATCATAAGGGTAGTGTTCACTAATACCCAATCTTTAACTAATGGAGCCTTGGGATTAAAAGCTATTCCAAAATACAGCAGTATATTATGGAGCTGGATTATAGCCTTTTTAACACTGCTATTTATGGTATATTTAACGGAAGGAAGCTATGGTAAAGCTTTCAAAGCCATAAAGGAAGATGAAATAGCAGCTAGGTCCATGGGGATAAATTTGTTTAAGCATAAGGTCATGAGCTTTACATTTAGCTCCTTTTTAGCAGGGATTGGAGGCGGCCTTATGGCAGTCCATTTGGGGACCATAGACCCTAATATGTTTAGGATTACCTTAACCTTTAATATAATCCTAATAATGGTATTAGGTGGATTAGGGAATATTAACGGTACTGTGATTTCAGCAATAGTTGTTACTGCTGCTATGGAATTGCTGAGATTCTTGGACAGCTCCATTAATTTAGGCTTTATTAGATTACCAGGGATCCCAGGTATGAGAATGGTTATCTTTGCAATAATCCTTATGCTGGTGGTAATATTTAGGAAGGACAGATTATTGAAGGAAAACTAAGAAGGATGTGAATAGCCTATGCTTAAAATAGAAGATATGACCATGAGGTTCGGCGGAGTTATAGCTGCAAATAAATTTAACGCCCATATTAAAAAGGGGCAGATAGTTGGTCTAATTGGTCCAAATGGGGCAGGAAAGACTACCATATTTAATGTAATTACTGGTGTATATAAACCAACAGAAGGGCAGATTAAGTTCAATGCAAATGGGAAAGAACATGATATAACTGGAATTAGGCCTGATGAAATTGCAAAGCTTGGAATATGTAGGACATTCCAAAATATAAGGCTTTTTAAGGATATGTCTGTATTGGACAATGTATTCATTGCTAACCATTTGAGAATTAAATCCAATGTCTTTTCATCGATCTTTAGAATTCCAAGCTATAAAAAAGAGGAAAAGGAAATGCTGGAAAAATCCCTCTATCTATTGGATAGGGTAGGACTTTTGGAGGAAAAGGATGAGAAAGCTCATTCCCTTCCCTATGGTAAACAGAGAAGGTTGGAAATTGCCAGAGCCTTGGCTACTGAACCAAAGTTACTATTGTTAGATGAACCAGCAGCAGGAATGAACCCTCAAGAGAGCAATGAGCTAATGGAATTTATATTGAATATCAAAGAGGAGTTTGATTTGACCGTATTTCTAATCGAACATCATATGGATGTTGTGATGGGAACATGCGAAGAAATATTGGTATTAGACCATGGGGTACTCATTGCTCAAGGAGACCCAGAGGCCATTCAAAGCAACCAAAGGGTTATAGAAGCTTATTTGGGGGTGGAATAGATGCTTAAGATTAACAACCTACACATTAATTATGGTGGTATAAAGGCTGTAAGGGGAATAAACTTAACCATTGAGGATAATAAGATAGTAACTTTAATTGGAGCCAATGGTGCTGGGAAATCTTCAACCTTAAGAGCCATAATGGGCCTTGTAAAGAAGGGGGAAGGAACTGTGAAGTATAACGATGAGAATATAACTGACCTTTCTACCGTTGATATAGTTAAAAAGGGAATCGTTCTAGTGCCGGAGGGAAGGCATGTATTTCCCAATCTAACAGTGGAAGAAAATCTAATATTAGGGGCATATACCATTAACGATAAGGAAGCCATTAAGAATAATATGGCACAGGTATATGAGATATTTCCTAGGCTAAAGGAAAGGCATTGGCAGAAGGCTGGAACCCTATCGGGAGGGGAACAGCAGATGCTGGCCGTTGGGAGGGCCTTGATGATTAAACCAAAGGTCCTTATGATGGACGAACCCTCTTTAGGATTAGCCCCTATTTTAGTAAAAGAGATATTCGATATTATAAAGACTATAAACGAACAAGGAAATACCATACTGTTAGTTGAGCAAAATGCTAAAAAAGCCTTAGAAATTGCTCATTATGGATATGTACTGGAAACAGGAGAACTAAAACTAGAAGGAACTGGACAAGAGCTTCTTAACGATAGCCGGGTACAGGAAGCATATTTAGGAGAAGCTAGATAAGATCACTATGTAGAGGTAGCAACATGCTACCTTTTTTTTATGGAAATTTAGCACATATAATTAGAACTTAAATTATTTATACCTGTTTAGATGTTTTGTATGATATAATATAAAGACACGAGTTGAGATTATAATATATAAACTTTTACAAACAAGAACCTAACGATAAACCATTCCTATTCTACCTTTAAGTTTATAACGGTTGTAGCCCAAGGAATTAATCAGTAGCCTAGGCTACTGTTTTTTTGGTAAAATATCCCAATGTTTAGGTATATATTTTTGTGGATATCATGATAAAGATTATTGCTACGACCATAATACTGATGAGGAAAAGGTTTTATAAATCAGTAAAAGAAGTAAAAGGAGGGCCTTATATGTTTGAACTAGAAAAAATAAAGGAATTATACGAAGAAGAATTAATAAATTTTAGAAGGGATCTTCATATGTATCCAGAGTTAAGTTTAAAGGAGTATAGGACTACTGAAAAAATTAAGGAGAAGCTAACTTCTCTAGGCATAGAAATAATCGATATAGGAATGGAAACGGGAGTAATAGGTTTATTGAGGGGAGCTGAAAGTGGCCCCACCATTGCACTCAGAGGAGATATTGATGCTCTTCCAATTCAGGAATTAAGCGATGTGCCCTATAAGTCTAGAATAGATGGAGTAATGCATGCTTGTGGTCACGATATACATGCAACTACTTTAATAGGCGCTGCTCTAATCTTATCTAGCATAAGGGACAAATTGAAGGGAAATGTAATGTTTGTTTTTCAACCAGCAGAGGAAGTAAACAAGGGTGCAAAATTAATGTTGGAAAAGGGGCTTTTTACGGATATAAAAGCAGATTTAATTTTTGGTTTACATAATAACCCTGAGATACCCTGGGGGAAAATTGCCATTAAAAAAGGAGGTTTAATGGCCGCTGTTGATACTATAAAGATAAGGGTTAAAGGGAGAGGGGGGCATGGTGCACTACCTCATGCTACAAGCGATCCTATTGTAGCTGCTTCAGCCATTATAATGAATTTGCAAACTATAGTGAGTAGAAATGTTAGTCCTTTAGATTCGGCAGTCATATCCTTAGGAACGATTAATTCAGGAACAACAAATAATGTTATTCCTGAAATTGTGGAAATGACAGGTACTGTCAGAAGTTTCCTTCCAGAAACGAGACAAATGCTCCCAGAACGAATAAAGGAAGTACTAGAGAATACTGCCAGAGCTTATAAGGTAGATGTGGAATTGGATTATATATTTGAATTACCAGCTATTTTCAATAGCGAAGAGCTGACCAAATTAGCTTATGATGCTGCTAAGGAAATAGTAGGAGAAGAAGGGATAGTAGAACCGATACCTTCTATGGGTGGAGAAGATTTTGCTCTTTTCACTGAGAAGATTCCAGGATTCTTTTTCTGGTTAGGGGTAGGCAATGAAGAAAGGGATATGAATTATGTTTGGCATAGCCCTAGATTTGATGGAGATGAAAGGGCACTTATTATTGGCTCAACAGTTATGAGCAATATGGTTTTAAAAGGTATAGATTATGTAAATAACAATAGAGGCTAAGGGGAAAGATAATTAGCACATTAATGGAGCAGGGTGGTTGTAAAGCACCCTGCTTGATTTATATTTACTATCTTTTATCTTCTATAAGAAAGGAGTTGGTAATACGTTTTATATACTTGATGCATTTTGCATTGGCATCATCATATTCCATTTTATTTCTTATAACTTTTAATAATATGCTTTCATAGATGAACATGGTCATTTCATTTAAATCTTCAGCATCTTCTTCTCTAATAAAGCCTTCTTTAACACATTCTTTTACAGTAGTCATTCCCCTTTCAAATATATTGTGTTTTAAAAGCATGGTTGAAATGCCATGGTTTTCAACTATTAATTCTTCGGGAAATAGCTTATAATATTCGGCTACATAATCTTCCAGATCCTTGTCTAAATCTGCAAAAAAGATAGCGTGGTATATTTCTGGATCCTTGAAGGAGAAGTGGCAAAAGCATTCCCATACTCTTAAAAACCTATCCAAGGCATTGTTAGCATCCTTTAAGTATTCAGGTAAGGCGGCAGCATAATCCTTTATGTAACGCATGGCAGCGAATAATATTAAATGATCCAGATTTTCAAAATAATTATATAGGGTAGCGCTATTAAAGCCGGCTATATCGGCTACTTTTCTTATTGTAACCTTATCGATGCCCTCTTCCCTTATTATTTGGGCAGCAGCATCAATAAAATATGTCATCATCCTTTTTTTTCTCAATAACTTTTTTTCCATACACAGATCCCTTTCAATCACTATATTGCAATCCAATTTTTTCTTTATGATATCACAATTTTTAAAATTAAACAATAAAAATGACATAATCATGATTGTAATATAACCACGATTATGATATGATGAAATTAATAAATCTTATAGATATAGATATTATTTTCCATAAATAATATCTATAAGATAGGCTATACTAGTTATAACAATTAACTAAATGAAAGGAAGTGAAAATATGTCATTATTTGATGCCAGTAAAAAGGTTATCATCATAGGCGATAGAGATGGCATCCCAGGGCCAGCCATCGAAGAGTGTGTAAAGACTACAGAAGCTGAAGTAGTGTTCTCATCTACCGAGTGCTTTGTCTGAACGGCTGCAGGAGCCATGGACTTGGAAAATCAAAAGAGGGTTAAAGATTTAACTGAAAAATACGGTGCAGAAAACATAATCGTAATAATCGGTGGAGCTGAAGCTGAAGCAGCTGGTTTAGCAGCTGAAACGGTTACAGCAGGAGACCCAACTTTTGCAGGTCCATTGGCAGGAGTCCAGTTAGGACTTAGAGTTTATCATCCAGTAGAACCAGAGTTTAAGGAAGCAGTAGATCCAGATGTTTATGATGAGCAAGTTGGCATGATGGAAATGGTACTAAATGTTGATGAAATAATAGAGGAAGTAAAAGCTATTAGGGAAGAATACTGCAAGTTTAAAGACTAAAATCACTTGAGAGGAGTGGAAGGGATGAAACTGGAATTAGGTAACTTTTACGTCAAGGATATAGTTTTTGGGGACAAGACCTCCTATTCTAATGGGATATTAACCATTAATAAAGAGGAGGCCCTGGAAGTAGTTAGACAGGATGAACATATTACCGAAGCAGACCTGTATATAGTAAAACCAGGTGATAAGGTTAGGTTGGTACCAGTGAAGGAAGCAATAGAGCCGAGATTTAGGGTTGGCGGAGGCCCAGTATTCCCTGGTGTAACAGGAGAATTGATGCAAGCAGGTAATGGCAGAACCTTAGCCCTTAAGGATTGCAGCGTATTAGTTGTAGGAAAACATTGGGGCGGCTTCCAGGATGGCCTTATAGATATGAGTGGTGAAGGAGCAAAATACACCTACTTTTCCCAGCTAAAGAATATTGTACTAGTAGCTGATACAGATGAAGAATTTGAAAAAAGGGAGCAGCAAAAGAAGAATAGGGCTTTAAGATGGGCTGGAATGAGATTGGCAGAGTATATTGGCTCCTGTGTAAAGGATTTAGAGCCAGAGGAAGTGGAAAGCTTTGAATTAGAGCCCATTACAAAGCGTACAGCTAAGATAAACGATTTGCCATCTGTAGTGTTAGTTTTACAGCCTCAATCCCAGATGGAGGAACTAGGCTATAATGATTTGATTTATGGCTGGGATGCCAATAGGATGTTGCCAACCTTTATGCATCCAAACGAAATATTAGATGGAGCAGTAATTTCGGGTAGTTTCATGCCTTGTTCATCTAAATGGTCAACCTATGATTTTCAAAACTTCCCAATGATAAGAAGGCTTTATGAGGAGCACGGGAAAACCTTAAACTTCCTAGGTATTATAATGTCCAACTTAAATGTAGCCCTAGACCAAAAAGAAAGGGCAGCCCTATTTGTAGCTCAAATGGCTAAGTCTTTAGGGGCTGATAGCGCCATAGTTGCAGAAGAAGGATACGGGAATCCAGATGCAGACTTTATAGCATGTATCGTTGCTTTAGAGGATGCAGGAATAAAAACTGTAGGGCTAACCAATGAGTGTACAGGTAGGGATGGGAAATCACAACCATTGGTAACCCTAGATCCTAAGGCGGATGCCATCGTATCCTGTGGCGATGTGTCTCAATTGATAGAGCTTCCTCCTATGGAGACGGTTTTAGGCGAACTAGAATCCTTAGCAAGGGATGGATTAGCCGGAGGTTGGGCAGGAGACGAGATTCTTGGGCCATCGGTAAGGGAAGACGGTTCCATAATAATGGAAAACAACTCCATGTTCTGTGGAGATCAGGTTGTTGGATGGTCAACTAAGACGGTAAAAGAATTTTAAGGAGGTGTAAGGATGAAGAAAGCAATACTCTATATTAATCAATTCTTTGGTCAGATAGGGGGAGAAGAAAAGGCTGATTTTCCTCCAGAGATAAGAGAAGGCTTAGTAGGGCCAGCTATGGAACTACAAAGGCAATTAGGAGATGATGTAAAGGTTACCCACACCATTATCTGCGGTGATAACTATATGGGTTCTAATACGGAAGAGGCTATAGAAACCATATTAGGCTTCTTGGAAGATAAGGAATTCCATATATTCTTTGCAGGCCCAGCCTTTAGAGCAGGTAGATATGGTACCGCCTGTGGGCACATTGGAAAGGCTGTGAAGGAAAAGTTTAACGTGCCAGTAATAACTTCCATGAACGAAGAGAATCCGGGAGTTGAGATGTTCCGAGAGCACATGTATATATTTAAGGGCGGAGCTAGCGCTGCTGCCATGAGGAAAGATATTAAGAAGATGGCTGACTTTGGCAAGAGGATATTAAATGGAGACGAACTTCTTTCTGCTGATGAAGAAGGCTATTTTGGTAGAGGAATCAGACGCCAGGTTTGGTTAAAAGAACCCGTTCCTGCAGCAGATAGGGTTATAGATATGCTGCTGAAAAAGATCCATGGGGAGCCCTTCCAAACGGAACTTCCTATACCAGAGCTGGATACGGTGCCTATAGCAGAACCAATAAAAGATCTATCAAAAGCCAAAATAGCTATGGTAACTTCAGGTGGTATAGTACCTGTAGACAATCCAGATAGAATTCAATCTGCTTCTGCCACAAGATGGGGTAAATATGACGTATCCAATTTAGAAAGATTGGAAGCTGGAGTATTTAAAACCATCCATGCTGGATTCGACCCAGCAGCGGCAAATGATGATCCAAACGTTATAGTTCCACTAGATGTTATGAGAGCTTTTGAAAAGGAAGGGAAGATAGGTAAGGTCCATGACTACTTCTATTCCACAGTTGGAACGGGTACTACTCAAGGAGAAGCGGCAAGAATGGGTAAAGAAATAGTAGAGGATTTAAAAGCAGCAGGTGTTGATGGGGTAATATTGACATCCACCTGAGGTACTTGTACACGTTGCGGTGCAACGATAGTAAAAGAAATAGAAAAAGCAGGCATACCTGTAGTTCAAATGGCCAATTTAATCCCCGTTGCTAAATCTGTTGGGTCAAATAAAATAGTTCCAACTATATCCATACCCTATCCACTAGGGGATCCAAACACACCAAAGGAAGAACAGTGGAAGCTAAGATACCATAGGGTTGGGGTTGCTTTAGAAGCCTTGACTGCAGATGTTAAAGAACAAACTGTATTTAGTGTGAAAATTTAAGCTATATTCTGAAAGGGTGACAAGCTAAATCACCCTTTCAGAAACTGTAGTTAAATAGCTACCACTAAAATTATAGTTAATTGGAGGAAAAATATGAATAATATGAAACAAAATGATAATAGAGTATTTCATATATCTCTTATTATATCTATTTTAATAGTTTTATGGGGTATAATTGGTCAGAGTAGTTTTGCTAACTTTGCTAATTCACTACTGGTTTTCTTGACAAATAACTTTGGTTGGGCCTATTTAATATCCATGCTAATATTCGTCGTTTTCGCCATAATTTTAGCTTTTAGTAAATATGGTAATTTAAAATTAGGACCAGATGATTCCGAACCTGAATACAGCAATGCATCCTGGTTTGCTATGCTATTTGGAGCAGGCATGGGTATAGGCCTTGTATTCTGGGGAGTGGCTGAACCCCTATCCCATTTTGTAGCTCCTCCTGGAATGGAAGCTGGAAGTGTGGAGGCTGCAGATTTTGCAATGAAATCATCCTTTATGCACTGGGGATTCCACCCTTGGGCAAATTATAGTATTATAGGTCTTGCTCTTGCTTATTTCCAATTTAGAAAGGATAAGCCAGGACTAATAAGCAGCATATTTATCCCACTATTTGGAGAAGAGAGAGTGAATGGACCAATTGGTAAATTAATAGATATTCTTGCAGTCTTTGCTACAGTTGCAGGGGTAGCCACTTCTTTGGGATTAGGTACTCTGCAGATCAATAGCGGATTAAATTACCTATTCAACATACCAGAAACTGCATTGATTCAAATAATAATCATATTAATTATAACGGTTATAACTATTTGGACTGCTGTAAGTGGCATAGATAAAGGCATAAAAATTTTAGGAGATATCAATTTATATATTGCAAGTGGATTATTGATACTAGTAATAATATTGGGACCAACTTTAGCTATAATAAACAATTTTACCAACGGTTTGGGTTTATATATTAGCGATTTCATTAAGGATAGCTTAAGCATAAGTGCCTTTGGAGACAATAGCTGGGTTAACAATTGGAGAATATTCTATTGGGCCTGGTGGATAGCTTGGGCTCCATTTGTAGGCAGCTTTATTGCAAGAATTTCAAAAGGAAGGACCATAAAGGAGTTTGTTGGAGGGGTCATATTAGCACCAGCTTTAGTATCCATCATTTGGTTTGCCGCATTTGGCAGTTTAGGATTAAATCTATCTGATACAGTGGGATTGGATACCTTATCACAAGCAGCTCAGTTTCCAGAAACGGCTTTATTTAAGGTGTTTGAATACTATCCATTAACCAATATATTATCTTTTATTACGGTAATCTTATTGACTACATTCTTTATAACGTCATCCAATTCAGCTACTTTCGTACTTGGAATGTTTACTTCTAATGGGGACTTAAATCCGACCAATAGCAAGAAGTTTCTTTGGGGTGTGGTGCAAGCCTTATTAGCAACAGCCTTGTTATTATCAGGTGGATTAGAAGCTTTACAAACTGCCTCCGTTGCAGCAGCCTTTCCATTTATATTCGTAATGTTGTTAGCAATGGTATCCTTAATGAAGGCATTTAGAAAAGAGAATATATAGATATATGAAAGTAAAGCACCCTTCTAATCAAAATATTTTGATTAGAAGGGTGTGTTTTTTATCGTCAGTTTCTACTATAATAGTAGGTGTAGCCTTTAATCAATTTAGGATATATTATTGGTTATTGTAATATATTAATGGGTAATTTTAAGTGATAAATATAAAGAGGTTGCAGATTTACCCTCTTATTTTGGGAGGTGTACTATGTTAATTGACATACATGGTGATATATGGACGGATGTAACGGTAAAAAGGAGCTTAGGGGAAAGGGATATAATAAAAAGATACCACCTAGATAGGTTTAAAAAAGGGGATATGGCAGGAGGTGCCTTTATAGTATGGATTGACCCTCCTCATGTTGAAAGGCCAAAGGAGAGGTTTTTGGAAAGCATAAAATATATGTGTCAGGAGATATGGGAAAATCAGGATATCCTAAGGGTAATATTTAATTCTAAAGGTTTTTATGCTGCTGTAGCTGAAGGAAAGCTGGCGGTGATTCTTGGAATGGAAGGTTTAAGTCCTTTAGGTGATGATCCAGAAGGGATATATGTTCTATATCAGTTGGGTTTCAGACAGATAAGTCTTACCTGGAATGAACAAAATGCTTTTGGAACAGGGGCTAGGGGCGATACGAATAGAGGTCTTACAGAGTTAGGTAAAAGAGCTGTAAAGATAATGGAGAATCTAGGGATTATTCTTGATGTATCCCATGCAAATGACAGAACCTTCTGGGATATATATAAGGTTGCAACTAAGCCTATTATTGCCTCTCACTCCAATGCAAGGGTTCTTTGTCCAGTGAAAAGAAATTTAACGGATGAGCAGATAAAGGCCATAGGAGAAAGGGGTGGTCTTATAGGGATTAATGCCTTCAACGAGTTCATACATGCGGACAGGGATAAGAGGAATGTGGACTACCTCATAAACCATATGGAGCACATAGCTGAACTGATTGGAATAGACCATCTAGCCTTTGGATTCGACTTCTTTGAATATCTAGAGGAGGACACATCCCAATCCTTCATAGAAGACCCCTACAGAGGAACTTCTGGAATAGAGGATATATCCAAAGCTCCAAATCTCATAAGTAAATTGCAGGAAAGGGGATTTTCACAAGAAGATATTGAAAGGATAAGCTATAAAAATTATCTGAGGATAATGGATATAGTTTGTGGATAATTGGTGAATTCTAATTTTCAATAAGAGGGATGATGGCTATGATTACAATTATTAGAAATATTAATGTCTACAAACCGGAACCTATAGGAATAAAGGATATATTGTTGATGGGAGATAAAATTGCAGCAATAGAAGATAAAATTCATATAAATTTAAATGGCTTAGTAGAAGTAAAGGAGATAGATGGTACTGGTAAGATTTTAGTACCAGGATTTATAGACTGTCATGTCCACATTTTAGGTGGAGGCGGAGAAGGGGGTTTTTCCACTAGGACTCCTGAAGCTACCCTATCTAGTTTTACAACTGCAGGGGTTACGACTGTAGTTGGAACCCTTGGCACTGACGGTGTTGCTAGGGACATGAATGCTTTATTGGCTAAGGCAAGGGGGTTGGAGGAAGAAGGCATTACTACCTATGTTTATACTGGTTCCTATAGATTACCCCTAAATACTCTTACTGGAGAGATAATGAAGGACATAATGTTTATAGACAAGGTAATAGGTATTGGTGAGGTTGCTATTTCAGATCATAGGTCATCTCAGCCTACATTTGAGGAATTCATAAGGGCTGCAGCGGATGCACGTGTTGCAGGTATGTTATCGGGAAAGGCTGGAATTGTAAACGTTCATGTAGGTGATGGACCAAGAAAGCTTGAATTCCTATTTAGAACTATTGAGGAAACTGAAATTCCTATTACTCAATTTTTACCTACTCATATTAACAGAAACTCGGAGCTATTTGAAGATGCTATAAAATATGCTAAGATGGGAGGGTATATAGATTTTACCGCCAGTGAGGATCCCGAACTTTGGGAGGAGCAGGATGGGGAGGTAAGCTTTAGCAAGGGCTTAAAAAGGATTTTAGAGGAAGGAATACACTTAGATAATTTCACCCTAAGCTCTGATGGTCAGGGAAGCCTACCCATATTCAATGAAAAGAAGGAGTTTGTTGGAATAGGGGTAGGGAAGTCCATCAGCTTATTGGTAGGGATAAAGGATTGTGTATTCAATGAAAATATCCCGTTAGAAATAGCAATTAGGGCAGTAACATGCAATCCTGCTAAAATTCTTAAGCTTAATGGGAAAGGTAGAATAGAAAGATATTTTGATGCTGACCTTTGCATTCTCGATGAGAAATCGTTAGATATTGACATGGTCATAGCGAAGGGCAAGATTATGGTAGAGAATAGAAAAGCAGTTGTATTTGGAACTTTCGAGGAATAGTGCTAATGGGGATACTGGGGTCAGATCTCAGTGCCCCACTTTATTTAACACGCTAATTTGGCATGATTATTACTTTTATGTATAACAGATAAAAGCAATATGGTTATAATATATTCTATTTAAAATGTTAAAATATAAGTATATACAGTTAAATTAAAATTAACATATTTGGAGGTGTTTTGCATGCTTAACTTTTCATACCACAGTCCTACCAAGATATTATTTGGTAAGGATATGGAATTTGAGGTAGGTAAGGAAGTTGCTAATTATGGGAAAAAAATCCTACTACACTATGGTGGAGGGAGTATCAAACGAATAGGACTCTATGATAGGGTAATAGATTCCCTTAAAAAAGAGGGTATTGAATATATAGAGTTGCCGGGAGTACAACCTAATCCTAGACTTAAGCTAGTAAGAAAAGGGATAGAAATATGTAAAGAGGAAGATATAGACCTAATCCTTGCTGTTGGTGGGGGAAGCGTTGTGGATTCAGCTAAAGCCATAGGAATAGGGGCTAAGTATGATGGCGATGTTTGGGAACTATTTGAAAAGAAGGCAGTACCAAAAGATACCATACCCGTTGGAGTAATCTTAACCTTACCCGCCACAGGCAGTGAAACTAGCAATAGTACTGTAGTTACTAATGAAGAGACAAAGGTTAAAGTAAGCGTAAGATCAGAAATAGTTAGACCTGCCTTTGCTATATTAAATCCTGAGACCACCTACTCTCTACCAAAGGAACAGACCTCTGCAGGAGTTTCAGATATAATGGCTCATATATTTGAGAGATATTTTACAAATACTAGGAATGTAGATTTAACGGATAGGCTTTGTGAAGGCACCCTAAGAACTTTAATAAAATATGCTCCTATAGTATTAAAAGAGCCTAATAACTATGCTGCTAGGGCAGAAATCATGTGGACAGGCACCATTGCTCATAATGGAATCCTTGGCTTAGGAAGGGAAGAAGATTGGGCATCTCATAAGATAGGCCATGAGATATCGGCCATGTACGATACAACCCACGGGGTTACACTATCCATAATATTCCCTGCATGGATGAAATATGTCTACAAAAACAATGTTGAAAGGTTTGCCCAATTTGCAGTGAGAGTATTTGATGTGGAAGCAGATTTCAACAATCCAGAAGTTGTAGCCTTAGAAGGTATAAGGAGATTAGAGGAATTCTTTAGAAGCATTGGTCTTCCAACCACATTTAAGGAAGCAGGAATTCCTACTGATAAGATTGATGAGATGGCAAGAAGGTGTATATCCAACAGTGGCGGCGATAGTGTTGGATTTTTTGTTAAACTATATGAAAAAGATGTTTTAGAAATATATAAATTAGCTCTTGAATAGGTATCTGAGAAGAGGAATTGGTCTAAGGACTGGTTCCTTTTTTGCAAGGTAAATCTTTATAGCATTATTCTTGCTAATTTTTCGACATTTTTATACAATATATGCAGGGGTTATTTCTAACATTTCCCTTTCGCTAGGATAAATAGAAAGGACCTTTGTTAGTTTTCAGAATTTACACAATAATTAGTATTTAATAACTCGTATTTATATTTCCCGAGTACTCAAATATTAGAAAGGGGGATGGAATATGAATGAGATAAACAAGAAAGATCAAGTTTTAAACTACGTTAAAAGAAATAGCTTTTCTAATTTTAGAGGCAAAGTCTTTGTTACTGCCTATCAGATTTCACATATATTTAATATTTCCCGTAGTGAATCTAGTAGAATACTTAATCAACTTGAAAAGGAAGGAAAACTAAAAAAGGAAAAAGGGAGACCAGTAAAGTACTATTTGTCTAATATTTTCTATTCAGATTTAGAACATAAAAAGGATGTTTTTTGTAGATTAATTGGCTATCAATTCAGTCTCAGAAAAACCATTAACTTGTGCAAAGCTGCAGTTTCCTATCCACCCAATGGATTAAATATACTTATAACCGGAGAGACTGGCGTAGGTAAAAGTTTTTTTGCAGAAATTTTAGGTGAATATGCAAATAGTTTACGGCAGGTAAACAAGGAAGTAATTACTTTTAATTGTTCTAGCTACGCAAATAATCCTGAACTATTGCTATCTATCATTTTTGGACACTGTAAAGGAGCATATACAGGCGCATATTCTGATAATCCTGGATTAGTTGAAATTGCAGATGGAGGAGTACTTTTTTTGGATGAAGTTCATTCCCTTCCACCAGAGGGGCAGGAAATGCTTTTTACTCTTATAGATAAAGGTGTATATAAGCGATTGGGAGAAACACGAAACAATCGAAAGGCTAATGTGCTATTGATTATGGCTACTACAGAAAGTCCAGAAGATAATTTCCTAAAAACTTTTTTACGAAGAATACCGGTGTGTGTCAATTTGCCTAGTTTTCGAGATAGGAATATCATGGAAAAGTATTCCTTAATAATTGCTTTTTTTATAAAGGAGTTAAGAAAACTTAATATATGTAAAACAGTTAGAATTTCAAAGGAGGTAGTAAATGCTTTAATTTGGTATGATTGGCCTGGTAATGTAGGAGAATTGGAAAATGAGATTAAAATAATCTGCTCTAAATTATACGCTAAAAGGAATGAAGAACTAGGTTACATCGATATAGGTTTGAGAAAATTGTCAAAGGAGTTGGTAAACAATTACAAAAGAATTAAGCAATATCAATTGAGAAATGACAATTTGCCCATTGAAATAAATATGTATAATTATGATGATTTAATGGATATGGATGTTTTCCAAATGATTTTTCTAGCAAGTATTCGTGTAGATGACCAAAAAAACATTACATATGAAGAATTGATAAATAAGGTTTCTAACAATATTAATAATTTCATAAGCAAATGGAAGGATATGAAGCTTAAAGAGGTATTGCGCAAGGCCTATAGAGATTATAGCTATTTAATTGATCAAATTGAAAAGCATTTAGATATTAATAAGGTGTATTATGAAGAGTATATTCTTTTATTATTACATGTAGTTCTTCAAAAAGGAATAGGCAATCAAGTATGGAATATTTTTGATGATAGTGATGGATTATATCAATATGTTAAAGATGGGATGAATTTAGATTATAAATTGGTTAATGAAATAATTGAAATTTTTGAGTATCAGTATGGATTAGAGCTAGACGATGAGGGAAGAATACTTTTCTTAATAATCCTGAACCAAATTGGAAATATAAAAATGGAGAAATATATGATTTTTGCTGTTAGCGATAGCGAAGATTCTACTGAAAGCAAAATTATTCCATTGGTAAAGAGGCTTACTAGGGCTAGGAATATACAGAATTTAAATATTTTGGACTGTGATGGATTGATTCATATTGCTAATAAAGTAAATGAAAAGGTTTCATACCCATATATTGGAAGTATCATATATTTATCGCCTCATATGGCTATTAAAATAATACAAGAGGAGTTGGAGAAGGTTATTGATAAACCTTTTAGAATAATTGATTCCAATTTAACAACTAGTAAAGCAATTCTTGCAATTAATAAAACAAATCAAATTTCAGAGAATAATAGTTTGGAGAAAATAGCTAATGAGCTCAAAAATGTGGATAGCGTTATTATAAAACAAGGTAACATTTCTAAATCAATAAATGTTTTTATAGCTAGTTTTTATGAGACTGAACCGGTCTTGTCTAGAATTATAAATAATTTTGAAAATATCAAATCAATTATTGGAATTACCAATGATATAGAAGTGAATATTATGGTACTTACTATTTATAGAATGAGCATATTGGAACTGTATAAAAAACTGAATAATAATGTATTGGTGTTCGATTTGATTGGCATAAAGGAACCCATAGAAGGTATTAAGTATTTTAAGTTCTATGAGATGTTTTTAATAGATGGTAATTTACTAAAAAGAGATAAAGAGTTTGACAGCTTAAGCATGCCTCTCATTGATAAGGTATTAGGGAATGTTGATGAGGTGTTATTGGATAGTTTTTTGACCTTAGTTAGTGTAGATAAAGGGAAGGAGATTTTTGTTGAATTTATAAAATATCTTGAAAAAAGCAATTTTCAGATCAACCTATCAAACAAGGTTGAAAAGTTGTATATTAGTTTTTTATTAATGCTAGAAAGGTGTTATGCTGGCATACCAATTGACAAACATCCTTATGAAGATAAGTTAGAATTAAACAAAGACACCATGACCATTGTCAATAATGCGTTAAAACATACAACTAATAAATATCCTTTTAAATATTCTAATGGGGAGATTATTCAGCTAACAAGCATAATCTTAAGTTGACTTGCCATTAACACAAAGTGCAAAAACTAGGATTTAACCCCACACTTGAAAAGAATCTAGCTCAGTTTCTTCACACAAATTCGATAACCACATCATTTCATGAAATTTTATTTTCCGAATTAATGTATATGATAATTTTTCACAATCCGTAATGTGTTATTTAAGCCATTTTTGAATGTTTTTATTAAAAGCATTCTTTTTTATATAAGATGGCATTATATTTGCATTACATATATGGCAAAAGTTCTTTTAATTAAAAAATATAAAATAGGGGTTGATGAAATGGAAAGCGGTAAGAAAATACGTTTAAAGAGATTGATAGGTGACAATGGGAAAACCATTGCTTTACCTATGGATCATGGTGTTTACACCAATGAATTAAAGGGGTTAGAAGATCCTTTAAAAATGGTAAAGCTGTCCATGGATAGTGGCTTTGTTGATGCTGTACTATTACAAAAGGGCGTATTAAATATGGCTGCTGATTTATTGAAAAAGGATACGGGTGTGATAATGAGATTATCAGGTACAACGGATTTAGGACCTGAACCCAATGTAGAAGTTTTAGTCGGAACAGTTCAAGAAGCAGTTTCTAGGGGTAGTGATGCAGTTATATATACCGCATATTTAGGTGCTCATAAGGAACTACAGATGATGAAAGAATATTCTATGCTTGCAGAAGAATGTAGGAAACTTGGGGTTGTATTTATTGGAGAGCCCTTTGTTGGACATCCTGACGTAGATCCATTTGATGAGGATTACAACGCTTTTTGTGCAAGAGTAGGTGTTGAACTTGGAGCAGACATACTTAAAGTAGCTTATACAGGTTCAGAGAAGTCCTTTAGGAAGGTAGTGCAAATGGCATTAGGAATACCTGTATGGATTGCAGGTGGGCCTGCTAATAAGAGCACGTTGGAAATATTAGAAATGGTAGATGGAGCTATGTCTGCTGGTGCTTCTGGCATAATATTGGGAAGGAACATATTTGCTAATGACAGGCCTGATGTAATGTTGGCAGCCTTAGATCAAATAGTGAAAAAAGGAAGGACTGCATCGGAAGCCTATAAACTGTTTGAATAAGGAGGGACTTATAAATGAAAGCAGCAGTTTTAGAAGAATTAAAAACTATTGTTGTAAAAGATGTACCAGATCCTATTTGTGAGGATGGGGATGTCATAGTTAAAGTGCACGCTTGTGCAATTTGCGGTACTGATCTGAGGACTTTTAACTTTGGTCACAGAAACATTGTTTTGCCTCATATACTTGGCCATGAGATATCCGGCGAGATAGTTGAAGTTGGGAAAAACGTTAACAATTTTAAAGTTGGAGATACCGTTAGCGTATATCCTGCTATAGCATGTAATGAATGTGATTGGTGTAGGAGAGGATATCAAGTTAGGTGTGAAAACACTTTACAAATTGGCGATGAATTGCCTGGAGGATTTGCTCAGTATGTTAGGATACCTGAAAAGGGGGTAAAAAATGGTTCTTTAATTGCTATACCAAAAAATATGGATCATAAACAGGCTGCATTAGCTGAACCACTAGGATGCGTATTAAATGGACAAGAATTATCTGATATAGGTTTAGGCGATACAGTTGTAATAATAGGGGCTGGTCCAATTGGTTGCATGCATGCTATGTTGGCTAAAGCACAAGGGGCAAATAAGGTTATAATGGCAGATATAAAGGATGAACGATTAGAGTTAGCTAAAAGGGTAAATGCAGACTACTATGTAAATAGCAGTAAAGAAAACCTATTAGAAAAGATACTGGAATTTAATGATGGTAGAAAAGCAGATGTGGTAATAGTGGCTTGTAACGTAACAAAAGTAGTAGAAGATTCCTTGGAGTTATTGGACTGGGAGGGAAGATTATCAATTTTTGCTGGTATGCCAAAGGATAATAGCATGGTAACAGTCGATGCAAATATTGTCCATTATAAAGACATTAAACTGGTGGGTTCTTACGGCTCTACTTATTGGCAACATGTTACAGCTTTGAATTTGATAAAAGATGGAGTCCTAGATATTAAAAATATTATTACCCATGAACTTCCATTAGAAGACATAGATAAAGGGCTTGAATTGGTAAGAAAGGGAGAATCTTTAAAGGTTGTTGTAATTCCTTGGTAAATAAAATTGATAATTTATTTAATATTATCAATAACTAAAAAAATAATTAATAAGAAGGAGGTTTGAGCAATGTCTTTTCTTACTAATTTTGCTCAGGGTTTTATCGATTTATTAAATGAGGGTGCTTCTACATTTGTAGGCATGGTTTCTGGCATATTACCCGCTGCTTTAGTAGCTTTAGTTTTCATGAATACCATTGTCGCTTTAATTGGTCCTGAGAGAGTGGAGAACTTCTTTAAAAAGACTGCTGGCAGAAGTGTAATAATCAGATACCTAGTAATGCCTTTTCTAAGCAACTTCTTCTTCTCTAATCCTACAGCATTCATGATGGGGAAATATTTGCCAGAAAAATACAAACCAGGCTATTTTGAAGCTGTAAATAGCCTAAATATGGCACCAATGATGTCTCTATTTCCGCATGTGAATCCCGCTGAGTTATATGTATGGTTGGGTGTAGCTAGCGGAATAACAAAACTTGGTTTACCCATAGGGCCTTTAGCTATCAGAGTATTTTTTATAGGTTTAGCAACAACTACTTTGAAAGCGTTTGTCATAGAGAAAATCTCTAATCGATTGGCTAAATCTAAAGGAATTGACTGGGATGTTCTCGAAGAAGAAAAAGTAAACTACGCGGAGGTATAATTATGGAAACTAGTGCTAAAGTGAGAGTTTTGCCTGGCAAAAGAGGTTGGGGAAAACCTGTAATAATTGAAAGCACAGAAGTCAGAAATAAGGTTGTTTCAATTGTAGGAGGAGGAATACATCCAGTAGCACAAAAAATAGCTGACTTAATAGGCGGGATAGCAGTAGACGGCTTTAAAACAATAGTTCCAGACGAAGAAGTTGCATGTGTAGTAGTAAATTGCGGTGGCACTTTGAGACTGGGGATTTTCCCTAAGAAAGGATTAATAACAATAAACGTAAATCCAATTAGTCCATCTGGACCATTTGCTAGCTATATCAAACCAGGTTTATATGTTTCTGGCGTAACTTTGGATTGTATAGAAAAGATTTGAATGCTATTAATAAGGAGGTTCTGCCATGAAAGGAATGAATGGATTTATTTCAAAGGTATCGAGTGGTATTGGCTATATAGTTTCGGTGTTTATTCAGTCTGGTCGCGATGCAATTAATATGGCCATAAGTACTATATTACCTTTTATGATCTTTGTTAGTGCAATAGTCGGTGTTGTATTGTCTACTGGACTAGGTGATATTATAGCCAACGGATTGAGTTTTATGGCAAATTCTTATATAGGATTGCTGTTTTTAGGTATAATTTGTGCTTTCCCATTGTTTTCTCCCATATTGGGGCCTGGTGCGGTTATAGCCCAAACAATTGGTGTGTTGATTGGTGCTTTAATTGCTGAAGGGAAAATAGCTCCATCTTTAGCGTTGCCTGCAATATTTGCTATACATCAGCCGGCAGGTGGAGATTTTGTTCCTGTAGGTTTAGGTCTGGCAGAGGCTAGGCCTGAAACAGCAGAAGTTGGGGTTCCTGCAGTTTTATATGGTAAATGGTTGGTTTCTCCTATTGAGATGTTAATAGCTATTGTCCTAAGTTTCGGGCTTTATAGTTAAGAATATTTTGAGCGCAGGTGGTTAGAGTGGATGTGTATACATCTGAAGTTGTAAATATAGGGATCAATGCCCTAGATTTCTTAGGAGAAAAAATGATTATATTGTTTGGAGAAGATGCTCCTTTAGATTTAGCTAAATTTTCTATACTTATAAAATATAGCAATTTATTACTTCCTTTAGAAAAAGATGATTTTGTTATTATAGGAGATAGTAAATATACTATAACATCAATAGGGGAAGAGGTAAATGTTAATCTCTCCGAATTGGGGCATGTAGTATTAAAATTTGATGCTTCTATAGAACCAATGCTACCCGGAAATATCCATGTTAGCCCTACTGATTTGCCTAATGTGGTTAGTGGAACTCAAATCATATTTAAAAAGAGGTGGCTAACATGAGGGAAAATTTGAGTGGAGTGTTTTTTTTAGTATTTATTGCCATATGGTTACAGAGTGTATTGGTTATATTTCAAAAAAGATCGCTTGCGTCACATATAATGAAATACAAGGATCTTGGGGTTGTGAAATGCGGAATCGCCTCTAATAGGTTTGGAATAAAGAAATATTATTTACTAGTTGCAGATGGGGATGGAAAGATACTTAAAGCTGAAAAGCTTACGGGACTTACTGTGTTTTCTAGATTTAAATCTGATGATAGTAATAAGGAAAGAACGGTATTTGAAATAATTAATAAACACCACAATGTAAAAGAAGATAGATTGAAATTAATAGAAAAAGCTAAGCTTGATGCAGCACAGCAAATGAACTTAGAGTTGGAATACTTAAAAGACTAAATTTATATTGAAAATGGCATTGAGCTTGATAACCTTCTTATATCAAGAAATTTTTTCAAAGGATAATGGCAGTAGTTATCAAGCTCGATGCAATTTTTCAGTAAATTGATTGAGAACGGCAATAAATATGTTGTTATAATAGGAGGTTTCGATGGAATACTGTATTTATGAATTAACAATTACTCGTATTGGGGAAGAAGCAAAAAGTTTATTACAGGATCATAATATGATGGTAATATTTGGGCCGGATATTCCTGACTCCTTGATAGATGTATGTTATGTCCATGATAGTAAGGAGATGAAAGAAGAAATTGAAATAGGGGATAAGGTTTATTTTGATAACCAAGAGTATGAGGTTGTTGAGATTGGGAATGTAGCAAATGAAAATTTAGCAACTATGGGACACTGTACTTTCAAATTTAATGTGGATGTTGATGAAGAAAAAATACTCGGTGGGACAATTTACTTGAAGGGAGAAAATGTTCCTGCAGTCAATTTAGGGAGTACTATAAAGATCTTTAAAAATGCTTGATATATCCCAGCAAAAGGACAATATTTTAATTAGACTTAGATTCATATTTTAAGTATTAGCTTAGGAGTGATGATATGGAAGTTTACATTGCCAACGATTACACAGAATTATGTAAAATAGCATCTAAAAATATATTAAATGTTATAAAATCAAAACCCAATGCCATATTAGGTCTTCCAACAGGTGGTACTTCGATAGGAATGTATAAAGAACTTGTAAAGATGTACAAAGAAGGGATTTTATCTTTTTCAAAGGTGACTACATTTAATTTAGATGAATATGAAGGGTTAGGCAAAGAAGATGCTAACAGCTATTACAAATTTATGTATGATAATTTTTTTAAGCATGTTGACATAAAATATGACAATATAAATATACCTGATGGTCTTGCTAGTGATAGTAACAAAGAATGCGAGGAATATGAAATGAAAATAAGAAAGGCAGGAGGAATGGATTTAGTTGTATTAGGAATAGGAGAAAATGGTCATATAGGTTTTAATGAGCCATCAGATTTTTTTTCAGGATTTTCATACCGAGTTAAACTCCACGAAGACACTATAAGGGCAAACTCAAGGTTTTTTAATAGTGCAGATGAGGTTCCTAAATATGCGCTGACTATGGGAATTAGAACCATAATGTTATCTAAAAAAATAATGCTATTAGCCAGTGGAGAGAACAAGGCAAAAGCGATAAAAAGTGCTATTGAAGGAGTCATAACACCAAGTATACCAGCATCAATTCTACAGCTTCATAGGGATGTTACTGTGGTATTGGATAAAAAAAGTGCATCATTGCTTAGTTGGTCAGATAGTTATAAGATAGTGTAAACTACGGGGTGATAAAATGAGATTTCCAGATGGGAAACTGCTAGATATAGACTTGACTAATGGAGAAATAAAGAAAAAAGTTATACCAGGAGAAGTATATAGATTGTACCCTGGAGGTTCAGCATTAGGATTATATATTTTACTCAATGATATGGACCCAAAGGTAGACCCTTTATCTCCTGATAATATTTTAGTCCTTTCCGTGTCCCCTTTGGTAGGCTTTCCTATTAGCGGAGCCAATAGGATGACAGCTACTACTAAGAGCCCTCTAACCAATACCATAGGAGATAGCCAAGCAGGAGGCTTTTTTCCAGCTTATCTAAAAGGAAATGGTTGGGACGGAATAATAATTAGAGGCAAAGCTCAAAA